>JACQIA010000033.1 GCA_016198705.1 Candidatus Aenigmatarchaeota archaeon | reverse complement strand
GGGAAGCTGGGATCCTAGGGATAGTAGCGAAGTGCCTATTTGCCAAGAAGGATGTTGTTTTATTGGTTCTAATACCTTTTTTAGCAGCAATGGAGAATGTAGGATAAAATCGAGGGATATGGGATTGCCTTATGATTTTGATACTGATTTTGAGAATGATGCAGAATGCCAAGCTGAATTAGATACCAGACTTGGAAGAGAAACTGAGGGTTGTTGTGTTAGCCCTGATGGGGTTTGCAGTTATGGCGGACAAAGTGATTGCAGCGGAGGAGATTTTAGGAGAGGAGAGGCTTGTTTAGATATACAGGCTTGTGGATGTGAAATTGGATTTGCATGCTTGAATGAGAAGAAAGATGTTTATGAAGTATCTAGTTGTGGAGATGAGAGAGTAGTAGAAGAATGCAATGGACTTACTACTAAATGCGGTCTTGTTAGAAGCGGTGCTGATAGTTCTTCTGTTACTTTGAATAGAAGAGGATCTTATCAATGGGAGATTGGTTTAGGAGACCAGCATATTCCTGGAGCTACTGGAAATATTGAAGGTGTTGCTTGTGTTCCTGTTGGATGCGTTGAAGGCCAGCAATTTGTTTTAGATAATGATCAAATTAATTTATTTAATGTTGAAGAGGGGAATGTGCAACAAATTATTACTATTTCTAGAGAGATGTTAGGGAATATAAGGGAAAGGAAGAACGGAGAAAGCTGGTGTATTAGTCCTAATGAACCTAATGAGCCAGGAAGCAGGCATTTTATTTACAGATGCGTTGAAGGAAAAATCTTACCTGAACCATGTGACCCATCAAGATTGGAAGAGGGAGTTTGCAGGGAAACAAGAGAAAGAGAATTTAGCGAGGCAAGATGCGTTAATAGTGATTGGACTAAAGAAGAGGCATTAGATCATCCTGAAAGGATAAGTTATCCTCCTTCTGTACAATTTTATCAAGGTATTGATTTAGGTAATCCTAGTGTTGAGAATAGCTGTGGTTATTGCAACTCCAAGGAGGATTGGTGGAATCCTTTAGACCAATGCAAACAAAATATGTGCACTGCTTTGGGAGATTGTGGCTTTGATGAAGAAGGCTTTGGTATTGGCGGATGTGTTAAGGGAGCGGTAATTGCTGAGGCTTTATGGTTAACTGCTGGGAGTATTGCTGCAATCGGTGAGGGGGAAGGTATAACTGTTGGTTCTAAGTCCTTTGCTAATACTGGATGGCAAGGATTTTTTGATACTGGTCCTTTGGGGGATTTAGGGAAAACATTAGCACAGAAAAATATAGAGAAAAATTTGGCTGAAAATCCTAATTTATTAATTGATGATTCTATTGCCAATACTCTTCTAGAAAAAAATGAAATGGTACTTTCTGGGAAAGATGGTACTTTATGGTATAAGAATTCCGATGGAGCACTTAATGAATATCACATCATTCCTGATAAACTGAAGTTGAAGGATTTTGGTAATTACAAAGCAGGAAGAGTTTACAAAGTAATAGCTGAATCTAAATTGATTCAGGCTAAAAAAATTGCTGAAGGTGCTATCATTGCCAAAACTTTGGCTGATTTTTATACTGAGCAGAGTAATGGTGATGTTGGTGAAGAACATGATGAAGGGAGGGAAACTGTTCATGGAACTCTTTAATTATAATATGAAGTTTAACAAGTTATTAATTTTTATGATCTTTTTATTAGTGATAGGAATATTAAATACATTGGATGTATTTTCTTATGCCGGTTATGATGATTTGGTTGTGATGGGTGTTGGTTGCGCAGTAGGTGGATTTTGGAATCCTATTGTTGGAGGTGGACAATGTAGCATATGGCAGCCAGAAGATGTGGGAGACTGCAGCATTTGCAACTCTAATCCCTTACAAGATTGTAGTGAATATCAATGCAGAGCTATAGGAGAAAATTGCAGATTTGTTTCAGGACAATGTGTTGATATTGAGGAAGATGATACTAGATCGCCGAGAATTACTAATTGTCAGAAAATATCAAGATATGAGGAATATCAACAAGGCAGAAGACAACCTGTTTATGGAGAGGATAAATGCGAATTTGGGGAAGTTGTTAAGGGAAAAGGCGTTGTTGCGGCATTAACTACAGATGAATTTGCTAAATGCCGTTTTGATATTGACCAAAATGTTGAATATGCAGATATGGCGGGAATTTTTGATATTTTTGATGAATACTCAACAAATCATTATTTAGTTATTAACCCAGGAGAGGAGGCAACACAGGAAGTTATCCAAGAATGCGAAGATGGAGGATGCAGGATGTTTGTCAAGTGTGCTGATACTGCAGGCAATGAGATGAGAGTTGCTTATCCATTTATTTTTGAAGTGAAAGGAGCAGGTGAAGACATTACTCCTCCAAGAATAGAATTTGGAAGTGTTGATGACGGGTTTGTTATAAAAAAAGGAGACCATGTTTTAGATTTTGGAATGCTTGTCAGCGATGAAAGCGGAGTCAGCGAGTGCAGATATTCCAGAGGGGAAGATTTGGAGTTTGACCAAATGGGGATTATGAGCTGCAGAGGGACATACCCAACTGCCTGCGGAGCAACATTAACTAATATTCAAGAT
>JACQIA010000024.1 GCA_016198705.1 Candidatus Aenigmatarchaeota archaeon | reverse complement strand
TTTTTAGACTATGAGACAATTCACTTAGCCATTTGGGGAACTCTTTCTCTTCCAAACTTAACATGTATTCCATAAATTTAATAGCCAACTTGTCGTCATATTCATAAGAAAAAAAGACAGAATTGCCTATATCTTCCTTAATTAACAACTTTTTATCTGCCAAAAGTTTACATAATTTATTTGTATGAGCATGATTAATATTCAATATCCTAGCCAATTGCCTGGGATTATACCTATCCTTATAATGCTTAAACAGATACTTAGCTATCTGAATTTCAATCTTTGTAAATTGTATGTTATTAACAGCCATATGTATTCTAAAAACATACATCATATATAAACTTTACGATTTTAAGATACTATTAGTTCCACATACAGGATCATAAACCTCAAAGCACACAAAATTATCTCAGCATTTAGGCTCTTTACCAAACTCGTCGGCAAACAAGAAGAAATCATCGAAGTCAATCTTGCCGCTTTTATCTAAGTCAACTTTTGAATCATATCCAGATTCTCCAGATTCAGCTCCAAAATTATCAGCTACATAGAAGTAATCTACGAAGTCAACTCTATTATCAGAATTAAAGTCAGCGCAATAGCTAGTTTCAGATTCAGTTAAAACGCACCTACTTCCGTCGCTGCTAGTCTGATAGCCTGCAGGACAGCAAAAGCCAGGATTCAATTGCAAGCCACATTCAAACCTGCTCTTTCCTCCAGGAGCTTGTAAGGTATTCAAAATTGTAGAATCTTTTAACTCGCTCAAGTCTTCAACTGTTGAACTTGTAACATCTAAAACAGAAAATCCAGCAGGAGTAGAAGAACTACTTGCAGCTCCGCTAAATCTCAAATCATAACTTTTATCATTATAATTGCTTCCTTTAAATTTTATATTTAATTTATCAATCCCTGAATATTTTCCAGAAGCCTTTAATTTAAATGTGCAAACTCCATCCTGGCAATCTCCATTTTTACTTAAAATATTTAGTCCGTTTACACCAACTTCCTTTAATCTATCATAATTGCACAATCCGCATTCCCCTCCGCATGAATATTTATTATTTCCACTGCCAAATATCATCTCACCAGGCAAGTTAGCTTCATTATCTGTACAAGTTGCTGTAAAGCATTGAACTTCTTTCCCGAAATTATCTGCAAATTTAAAAAAGTCCCCAAAACCAATTATATTATACTGGTCTCTTTCCAAATCAAATTTTTCATTATTCCTATTAACAGATTTTCCAAACTCATCGACAAATTTAAAGAAGTCATCGTAGTCAACTTTTCCACTAGAAGCTCCAGTAGAAACAAAATCAGGGCATCCGTCAGTAGCAGTATTAATCTTAACAGCAAATCCTGTTTTTCTAGAGAAAGTTGGTCTTGAAATGCTAACTCCTATTCCACTTCTAAATCTTTCCCAGCCAGCCAAATACTCTCCATAATTAATATTATAATCTTCCATGATTTTTTTAGCATTTGTTAAAGCAGCAACTCTAATCTCAACAGGATAAGTAGGAAGCAGTTTTGCCATTTCACCTATAAGTTTATTCTCTCCAATTTTATTTATACAAACAACTCCAGGCAAATCAGGATTTCCTTTTAGTGCACATTTATTATCCTGACATTTGCTTAAAGATCTAGTATGACACTCATCCACACATTTTGAAGCAGTCTCATCACAAAAACCAGATTCACACTGAGGGTCATTGGAACATTGCCCATTTATAGCTACATTATTTGCTACTGTCTGCGATGGGGTTATGGTCTCGGTCTCTGGTGTTGCAATTTTAGCTGATTCATCTGGAGAAGTCCCAGCAGGAGTATCACTCGCACACGTTCCGCTAGAAACAAGATTTACTCTATCAGCAGGTATATCCTCAGAACTATAACAATAACAACCTTGTCCTACATTGCATCCATAATTTCCACCAACAAAAAAGAATCTTCTTACTCTATCTGCATCAAAAGGCAATATATCTTGAGAGAAACAACTACCCATACTTTTCCCTGTTGTTACACATTTATTCAAACAACTAGAGCATGAAGTTGTCTCGAAATTAACAATCCTAACACTACAAACCTTATTCTCAATCACATCTCTATTATCAGGGCATATGTGTTTTGTTATCCTCCCGCAGCCTTCATTATTAACAGGATCTGTTTGGCTCCAGCTGCCAGTACTCACAACACATACAACTTCTTTCTTCTCAGCAGTTCCAGCAACAAGTCCAGATTTAGTAATACCACTTTCTCTTGGAATAGTTACCTGGCCGCCTCCTCCACCGCAAACAACCCTATATCCGCTAGCGCCGATATTACTAGCACAATTATATTCTGGAGCATCTCTCCATTCATTCCTATCATTATTTCTCGATTGAATTTTAACGCAACTACCTTTTTTACTTTCTCTGCAAATCTTATCACCTATCCCTCCTCTACTCGAAAGAGTAACAATATTAGAATCATCCGCTGAAGTTTGTGCAATAGCGACATCTACATGTATAGCAAAACCAATTAATAATAATACAAATATTCCTAATTTAGCTAATTTCAACATCGCAATTTCCTCTCGGGCATAAAAATTTAACTTCAATTTCAAATTCTTCATTAACATTTAAATTAACATCACCAGATTCAACACTTCCTCTATTAGTATTAATGAAAACTAAAGGATTCTCATTTGCTTCTTTAATTACTCTCCAATTTTTACCGTCGGTACATTCCTCAATACCATCATTTCTTATACCTCCAAGTTTTCTTTGCTCTCCGATTTTGCAAATACAAACATTGGTATCATCTATTATACTATTGCAGTCATTATCAATTAAATCCTCGCAAATTTCCTCATTGCCAGAGAATTTAGCAGCATTATTATCATCACAATCCCCTCCTTTATTGCCTAAAACAGTGCAGAATAAAGATAAATAAGTAGGAGCATTTACACTATAATAGCCATCATTATCAACATCGCAGCTGCTGCTGCAGTCCAGATCTATTCTCCCATCGCAATTATTATCTACTCCATCATATCCAGTATTATCATTACAACTTTCTAAACTCAAAGGATTTATGTTAGGATTAGCATCATTACAATCCCTTCCGCCAATGAAATTGGTGCTGTCAAACCCATCTCCATCTAAATCAGCCTCGGCGCTCCTGTCAACGCAGCTGCATTGCTGTGCAAACAAGGAATCAGAAGACTGTAAATTCAAATCAAGAATATTATTCAGGCAAACCCCTTGAGGAATTTTTTTATCTTGAACCAAGCAGCCACTAGCAACTTCCTTGCCAACAACTTGCTCTTTTTCTTTAATCTCTTTTTCCAAAACTCTTCCGCTGCCAGGCAGAACACATTCTCCTAATTTTCCTCTGCATTCAGCTAAGTTTTCATTGGTACAACATAAATAATCGCTACTTGGGCATCCGCAAAATCCAGGGCCTGCGCATCTAGGAACAATTTTCTGGTTGCTGCAAAACAATGGCTTGTCATTAGTATTATTAGTAGTTTTGCTAATGCATTCATTATTCCTGATTATAGTTCCATTATAATCGCAGCTCAATAAATTCTCAAGAGCAACATAAAAATTCCTTCTCTCGGCAATTTGGTTTTTATCTCGAACAGCAAAATAGTAATCTCCTGGTTTGAATATATTCACGCTGTCAAAAGA
>JACQIA010000027.1 GCA_016198705.1 Candidatus Aenigmatarchaeota archaeon | reverse complement strand
GACATCTAAACCAGAATTATTGCTGGAAGAATCATTCGTTGGAGAAGAGACAGATATTGCAGGATTAAGACTATCTATGGTAAATCGTACTGACGTAGTATTACTATTTCCTGCACTATCATTCGCGTAAATCGTGACATTATGCTGACCTTCACTCCACGTAACAGTTGTAATGTTTGCACATCCAGTTAACGTAGTATTTACGAGCATAGAATCATTGCTATACCAGCAGGAAGCTAAATTAGTATCAGAAAGACTATACAGGACATCTAAACCAGAATTATTGCTGGAAGAATCATTCGTTGGGGATAAAAGAGTTAAAGAAGGATACGTTCTATCAAGAGTAAACCTTACTGTAGAACTTCCTACATTTCCCGATGTATCATTCGCGTAAATCGTAACATTATGCTGGCCTTCACTCCACGTAACAGTTGTAATGTTCGCGCATCCCGTTAACGTAGTATTTACGAGCATCGAATCATTACTATACCAGCATGTACTTAATGTGTCATACGTTACTGAGTAATTGATATTCAACTGGCTAGTAGAAGTGTAAGAATTATTGGTTGGAGTCTCTATTGTTATAGAAGGCGCTGAAAGCGATGATCCATTGATGATCGTAACATTCCACTGGCTGGTAATCGCGCTTACGGACATATTCGACGTCCTATTGGCATAAACAAAAAAAGTATAGCTTTGATTCATCGTTCCTGTTGCGTTGACTGTCCAAGTTATTGTTGCTGTTTCGTTAGCCGTAAGAGTTATATTGTAAGGATTTTGAGTTGTTGTATAAAATGGAGTAGCCGAGGTATTCATCGACACTAACCCTGATTTTGTCTGAGGAACTGTCAACGCCCAATTGACAACTTGCGACATTTCTGTTGTGCTCATACCAGTAGTATGGGAAGAATCTGAAAACGCCGTGTAGAGAGCATCCGACTCAATTTCAGCTTGAACTCTAGACGTCATTTGAGTAAAAAAATGCATAAAGATCCTTGTCTGTCCAGCAGGAACACAAACATTATTCCAGGTATAAGAATTAGCCCCACCACTAGCAGTAGAAGGACTAAATTCATCCACAGTTTCAGTAGCTCCATCCTGCTGATAGACAAATCCTGCTGCACTATCTCCTCCACCAGCAGTAGAATCATCCCACATCATCCAATGATCTAACATTTTCCAACTAGTATTATAATCTGAAGTATTCAGGAAGTCAGACCCATCAGAACCCATATTGCTAGAGATTTGCACATTTACACAAACCTCTGTTTGGCGAGGATTATGAAGAATTTCCAGATATCTTGAAAAATTTCCTAAAGCAGTAACATAGACTTTTCTACTCACGTTCATACTGCTCATATTTTGAGCATTACAGAAAGCTTCTCTACCCTCATCTTCTGTCGTACTTCTCGTACCAGTATAGGCCGTAGTATTAATTTTCAAAACCATTCCACTGTCAAAAACATCAGTATTTCCATCGAGAATAGAACATCCATCCTGGATATCGTATTCAAAACTCTTATTATCATATAATGAGATTGCGCTTAACGTTGTATAACTATTCCCGCTTTCTTCCGGTTTTTGTTCTGGAGATAGTTGATTTGTAGATTCAGAAAGAAGGAATTCAAAATCAGTCTGTTCAGAGGCAAGAGATCCAAGGTCAGAAGATAAAAAAGCAGTCGGTTCTGAAGAAGCATCATCCGTAATAACTTCCGTATTAAGATCCATCACTTTGTCTGAAATCTCAGGATCTAGACTAACATTTACCTGCCCACAATCTGCATAATTACAGCTAACCGTAACAGAAACAGTAAATGTTTGATTTTGTGTAGCATTAATATCTGCAGTGGGAGTAATTAAAGTTAAGGAAATTGTCGGATCAAGAGTAACATTCACAAACATCACTGCTGACGTCTCTAATCCTAATGTATCATTTGCTGTAATATTTAACCAATATAACCCTACATCTAAGAGAGTATTATTCTTTAATACTCCAGAACAGCTTAAGCTAAACCGAGAAGTATCATTAACCCGATAACATTGAACGCCACTTGCATCACTCGCTGCTAGAGTATAACTAAAAGAAGTATTATAACTAACACTTTGGTTAGAGAATGTGGTAAATCCCGGACCAGTAGAATCTATTGAAAATCTTACCGAGCTTTTGTTTAAGTTTCCTAAACTATCATTCGCGTAAATCGTAACATTATGCTGGCCCTCGCTCCATGTAACAGCTGTAATGTTCGCACATCCAGTTAATGTAGTATTTACCAGCATAGAATCGTTATTATACCAGCACGACTGTAAATTAATATCTGAACTTGTATAATTTACCATAAGAAGATTGTTCGTCCAGTTAGTATTGTTTATCGGATACGTAACGTTTAATGCTGGGCTTTTTGAATCCAAATAAAAACTAACTAAACTACTGTTCTTATTCCCTGCACTATCATTCACCCACATCGTTACATTATGCTGACCTTCGCTCCAAGTGACAGTAGTAATGTTGGCACAGCTAGCCAGCGTTGTATTTACAAGCATAGAATCATTACTATACCAGCAGGAAGCGCGATTAAGATCAGACTTAGTAGCATTAATATTTTGACGATTATTTGTTGAATTGGTATTATTTGTTGGAACGGTTATGTCTATCGAAGGGATGATCGTATCGATGGAAAACCTTCTAGTTGTACTATTCATATTTCCCGAAGTATCATTCGCCCATAGAGTGAGATTATGCTGGCCT
>JACQIA010000019.1 GCA_016198705.1 Candidatus Aenigmatarchaeota archaeon | reverse complement strand
GGTCTGCATTTGCTGCGGTAGTACTAAAATTTGTATTTGTGTAGGTTCCGTTTAACCAATATTGATAAACCAATTTATCAGTATAATCAGTTACCCAAAAATATGTTTCGTTGTTAGTTATCCCATTTGGATTCCCGTTTCCGCTTGCAAGATTTAATGAATTTCCAGTATAAACTCCTTCGGGATTTATTTCACTCGTAGAATTGTAAATATGAAGCGTTGCGTTTTTCAAAGCGGTATTGTCTGTTAAATTAACCATGAATGTTTGAGTAAGATTACTTGATGTTGTTGCATTTGCTGGAGAATAAAGATTAACTGTTGGGTTTGGTTGATGACGTATTTCCAAATCAGAGTTTTTCGTGAAGTAGCTTGAATAAGTATTGCTTCCTGTCAAGTCAATCGCTCTTGCTCTTAGGTCAATCCCATTTTGCTCTATTATATCTGAGGTGTTCCATGTCAGTGTTGAAGTTTCATTATGGCTTCCAATCTCTATCCACCCAACACCATCTATTGTAACATAAACATTTGTGTAGTTTATCTCATCGCTTAATGTTCCGTTGCGGTCTAGGTAAACTCCCTTTATTCTTATGTCTTGGTTTAATGAATTCTGCCATGCCGACAAAATTCCTGAGTCCGTCGTTGTCAGGGAAAAATTTGCGTTTGTTGTGTTTAAGTCGTTTCCTGTGTATGAAGAAGTTAGGTTGAATGCTCCGATGGAAATCCAAGTGTCTTCCAAACCAGTTTCATATTTATAGACTTCATCGTCAAAAGTATCAGGTATCCAAAAGAAGCCATTATATTCAACTAATGCTTGGGTTTGGTTGTTTCCAGCTGCATTAGTGTCAAAACTGCTGTTTGCATAACTTAAATTTCCCACATAGTATTTATAGACTTCTGAGTCGTCATAATCAGTTATCCAAAAATAATTCTTATAATATATTATTCCTTCTGGGGCACCATTTCCGCTTGCGGCTGTATCAAAACTTGTTCCAGTATAGGTTCCATTTGTCCAGTATTTGTAAACTTCATCAGTTGCAGTCTCTCCATCAGTTATCCAAAAAAAATCATTATAGTATGTTATTCCATTTGGTTTAGTAATCCCTTGCCCCGAGATGTCAAAACTAAATGAACTATAAGTTCCGTTAGTCCAATACCTATAGACCTCTGCATCTTCTTGGTCAGTTATCCAAAAAAAATCATTATAGTATGTTATTCCTTTAGGTTGAGCATTTCCAATTCCTGCGGTGTCAAAACTTGTTCCAGTGTAAGTACCGTTTGTCCAGTGTTTAAAGACTTGGTCATTTGTTATATCAGTTATCCAAAAAAAATCATTGTACTGTACTATTGCTTCTGGGTCACCATTTCCGCTTCCCGCAGTGTCAAAACTTGTTCCAGTATAGGTTCCTTCTACACCTGTACCAACACTCCCGTTATGAATCTCAAGCCACAAATCAGGTTTTGTCGTTGACTGATTTACTGAAGCACGAGGGTCATAGGAATCAACTTCAACTTTTACAGTTATGTTGTTTATGCTTGTTTTGTTGTTTGAAAGGTCGTTGTAAGTTGTGGTTGAAGTGTTTGTCTCGCCACCAAATTTAACAACAAACCATTGAACATCTGCTGTGCTTCCAGTTCCCACTGCCCTTTTTAACTGTAAATTAGTAGAGTTAGTTATGTTAAATATAAACCAACCATGACCTAAATTATCATCTGTGGAAAAGTTTGTTTTTCCAGATTTCCAATTGCCTCCTGAAAAAGCAATCACTCTCGAGGTATTTACTGAATTAATTGTGATATTTTTTTGAGTTTCTCCAGAAGAAAAACTTGCAAGCCCTGTCTGAACCTCTTCACCTCCAGTAAACTCAACAACATACCAAGCAACACCAAAATTGCCTGTAGTGCCTGTTCTTTCAAAATGAATTGTGTCGCTGTCTGTAAAATTAACAAGAATGGCTGTATCGTCTGCATCTACACCTGTGTCAACATTCCATGTAGCAATAACAAACGCCTTTGACAAATTAACTGCGGTAATATCCACATTATTTGAAGCAGAACCCGAAGAGAGTGTAAAAGTTCCGTTTTGTATTTTGGCTCCAGAGTAATCTACTGCCTGCCAAACAGTAGTATCACTTCCAGTTGAGTCAACAAAAGAAACTTGAACATTAGTTGAATTTGTTAACCTAGTTCTTCCTTCATCATCACTACCCCAAGCTGTGCTTCCTTCACTCTCAAAACTAGATATCGGAAATGAACTTGACAAATTCACTGAATTTGGAATTGAAAAATTTACTATATTTCTTGAACCTGCCCCAGATTGAACATTAACATTTCTATCAAACTCAGCAACATACCACGATATATCAACTGTTCCACCAGAACTCCCAGCCTCTCTTTCAAAATGTATATTTGTAGAATTTGAAATATTCCCAAAAACAATGCTTCTTTCAGGGGTATTATTATTAACAGACGTACTAAAAACTAAAAAAGCAGAAGAAGTATTCACTGAACCAATTGTAACATCTCTTGTTGCGCTTCCGGAAGCAATAGTAGTTGTGCCTCGAACAGTTTTCACAGAGCCAACATCTAAACTCACATCAGTCGTGTTTTGAATTTCATCTGTGCCGTTGTACTCTGCCTCAATAAAATAAGTTATGCTGTCTCCATCGGCATCTGTAGAACCAGATGCGTTTAGCACAACACTTGAATCAACAGTTATATTACAATTTCCTGAATCGCAGGTTATGTTTGTCGGAGAAGTTGGTAGAGATTGATACCCAACTTGCACTTGAACAAAATCAATAAACATATCTTGCGAAGCTGCAGCAGTAGTTGATTCAACAAGGAAAACTATTTTACCAGTAGAATCCTCAACAAAATCAGTTGCATTAATATTCCCCGTAAAATTTCTTGTGAAATTTTGATTTGTTCCACTCCAAATAGTAGCAAAGTTATACCATGTCCCAGAAGAAAAATTGTAAACATAAGGATAGACATCTCCAGTTCCGTTTTCATTACCTGTAACCTCAAAATAAATCCATGTTACATCTGCTGGATCTTCATTTATTGTAAAGTTAAATCTCCAAAAAGGATCATCTCCATTATTATCTGAACCTCTAAAAGCGTACGTTGCATCTCTTGTTTGCATACTCGTGTATTCGGAAGCAGTTGCATTTGTTCCAGTCTGAAAGGGTGTTGAGCTTGCGGGACTAGACCAATATGCATTTCTATTTGATAAACTTGTAAAATTGTAATACGAAATTGAATCAGGATCAATCACATGGTCTAGTTCAACACTTCCTCCAACAACCCTTAAATCAAATGTATCTTGTTTTCCTTCCAAACCATCGAGAAAAACTTTATTGTATTCATTTTCATTTAAACTTTCAAATTCGGCAATTTTTTTATTTCCGTTTTCCTCGTAAATTTCAACTTTTGGATTTCCAGAAACAATTCTTGGGAAAATAGTTATATCTCTTTCTTTTGTCAGTGGAACTTCAAAAGTCACTCTAACATATTCTCTGTTTTCAATTGTTTCACTCCAAACTCCATCTAATTCTTTAACTTCTTCATAAATATCTGAAATGAAATTTCTATCTGAATCCAAATGCTCTGCATCTGTGATTATGATAATATCAAAGTTCTCTTCGCTAAATTCCAAAGTTGCCGAACCTGTTATTCCTCTTGACGAACTCAGAGAAGTCGAAGAAATCCATGTTATAGAGTCATAAATTCCGTTTCCGTTAGTGTCTGAAATTTCTTTTATCTCGACATATTCATTTTTTTCCCTTGAAAGGATTTTGATTTTGTCCGGATTTTTTATGTTAAATTCCTCTGGCAGAGTTGTTGTGAATTGGATTTCGCTCTCAGAAAATTCCACAAAAACTTTCGAAGTTCTTGAATCCGAGTCTTGGACAGCGTTTCCCGTAATTGTCAGGAAAAAGTTTTGAATAAACTTAATCAACGAAAAATCTCCGGAAATCTTTTCGCAGTTTCCTATTTCCCCCTTAAAATCTCCAAGAGAATTTAAGTCAACAGAAACCTCGCATGTTGAAATTGTTCCCGCAAGAACAAAACCGCTAAAGAAAACAACTAATAAAATTGTAAATAAAAATTTAATTTCTGCCTTCCCCATTTTTCGTTTTTTTTGTAAACTGTGAAATCAAAGGCTTTAGTCCAAATTCCTGATTTTGACATTTGCCTTTTCAACCCTTTTAGTTTATTTAATATGATTAACAAGCACCAATGCAAGTTCCTGTTCCGTTATGATAAATTGTAACTCCACCTATACTAATATTTCCAAAGTATCCTGTTCTAGTTATGTTTGCAAATCCTACCACATTGAAATCTTGCTGTGGCGAAGCGGTATTAATTCCAATTCTGTTAGAAACAGAATCAATGAAGAAAGTTGATGTATCAAATGTTTGATTGAATGCTCCGAATGTGTTTGCAGCATCGGTTTTTGCCAAAGTCCCATTATAAGCAGTTGCCCAATCTATCTTTGTTAAAAAGTTTGAATAGTTAGCTGTCCATAAGGTATCGTTCAAAGAGTAAGCATAAGTTGTGTTCGTCGTTAACAAATAACTAGTGTTTGTTGCGTTCCAATTTGCAATTGGAAGGAATGTTCCGTTTGTAGAATATTGCTGCCCTATTGATAAATTACCAACTGCAGAATACAAAGTTCCTGTAAAGTTTCCGTCGCCAACAACATTAAACAAATTCTGAGGAGAAATTGTGTTTATTCCTACCCTGTCCAAATTGGAATCAACGAAAAAAGTATTTGTGTCAACCGTGAGATTGCTTCCAATGACTGCATTTCTCGACAAAGCCAAGTCTCTCCATCTGTAAGTTGAATTTCCCAAGTCAAAAGTATTGTCTAAATCTGGGAACAAACTTCCATTAATCTCGATATTATTAACCTGCAAACTTGAGATGTTGTAGAAATATCCTGTCTGTGCAAAAATATCTCCATTCGTAATTGTTAATCCACCAGCCTGCCAACCTCCATTGAAGTTGTAAGTTCCAGTCACAGAGTCTCCTGTATCGAGAACATAGCTTGCATTAGTAGAATTCCAGTTGCTTGCCAAAAGATAATTTGGAATTGTCGTTGTATTGTAAAATGAAAATGGGTTTGTTGCTAAGTAGTAAGAAGTGTTTGTTGCGTTCCAGTTTGAAGCAAGTAAATAATTTGGAATTGTCGTTGTATTATAATAATTAAATCCTAAAAGAGTTGAAAGAGTTGCCAGCGTTCCATTCAAAGCAGAACTATAATTTAATAAAGTTCCGTTATTCGCTGTCGCCCAATCTATCTTTGTTAAAAAGTTTGAATAGTTCGCAGCCCAAAGCGTGTCATTCAAAGAGTAAGCATAAGTTGTGTTCGTCGTTAACAAATAACTAGTGTTTGTTGCATTCCAATTTGAAGCAAGTAAATAATTCGGAATTGTCGTTGTATTGTAAAATGAAAATGGGTTTGTTGCCAAGTAATATGAAGTATTTGTTGCATTCCAATTGCTTGCTAATAAATAATTTGGAATTGTTGTTGTATTGTAAAATGAAAATGGGTTTGTTGCTAAGTAGTAACTTGTATTGGTTGCGTTCCAGTTAGCAATTGGAAGGAATGTACCGTTTGTAGAATACAAATATCCGAAAGAGAGATTAT
>JACQIA010000018.1 GCA_016198705.1 Candidatus Aenigmatarchaeota archaeon | reverse complement strand
GCACAAGAGAGTGTTCCTGATTCTGGTGGTGGAGGAGAAGGTGGATCTACTTCTGAATCTGGTGGTGGAGGAGAAGGTGGAGATCTTTCTGGTGGAGGATCTGGTTCTTCTGATAGTGGATCTTCTACTGATTCTGGCGGTACAGGAGAAGGAGGATCAGTTCCTAGTTCTGGGGGGGGTGGTGAAGGAGGAATAGCTCCTGATTCTGGTGGGGAAGATTTTCCTCGTGAGCCAACTAGCACAGGAGGGGGTCCAGGACCTGAGGATACAAGGACTAGTTGTCCACCAACGCCTCCAAATAAATGTGCTCCAGATCAATCAGTAAAGGCTATTTTTGATAATAATGGGTGTGTAATAGACCATGAATGTGGTCCAAGTGGATCTGGTAGACCTCACTTTGATAATGTTCCTCCTGGATGTCATATTGAAAAAGGAGAATTTGGAGACTTTGTAAAATGTGATAAGAAAGATTTTGGATTTGATGATGAAGAAAAAAGATGCAGAGATGGAGGAGGGAGATTTCATAGAACTGAAAGAGGTCCAGAATGCTCTTTTGAGAATAGAGAAGGTGGAGGATTTTTTGGTGCACCAAGTTGCCCTGGTGAAGAAGAATTGAAAAAACATATTGAGCAGTGTAGTTCTCATGGAGGAAATCCTGAGAAATTTATTGATAGATCTGGCTGTAAGATAATAAGTTGCGGTTATGGGAATAGGGGAAGAGGAAACTTTGAAGATGTAAAAGATGATCCTAGAGAATGTGAAGCTAGAGGCGGAGACTTTGTTCTTATCAAAGGAGAGCCTAGATGCTTTACTGGTGATGATCAGGTAAGAATAAAGGAAAAATTAGATGAAATTGAACCTACAGACCTTTTGAAGATTGCGCTTAGACTTGAAAATATCTTGAAATCATTAGAGGAGATAGGAGATAGTTTTGAGGATTTAAGAGACTTTTATGAGAAAAGGGGAGATACAGAGAAAGCAGCTAGTTTTGAGAGAGCCCTTACTAAGATTGATGGTGCAGCTGCAAGACTAGATGAAATAAAGTTTGGATTAGCTGAAAAGGCTGGGGATATTACAGAAGAAGATAGGTATCAGGTAATTAGAGATATTAAGGACATAAAAAATATTATGCAGGATATTGCTGTTGATATCTTAACTGGTGGAAGATCTAGTAGAAGTGAGAAAAGAGGAAGAGGTTCTGGAGATGAATTTGATAGGGATTTTGAAGATGAAGGAATTGATTTCATGAATGCTATAAGACAGTGTGAGGATTATAGTGAGGAAGAGCCTTATTCATTTAGCCCTGATAAAGAGGTTAATGTTGAATTAAGGGGATTAAGAGATGGAAAATGTATTATGGCAATTACACCTCCAGGAGGATTTGTAGGAACCGTAGAATTTTTATTGCCTCCTAAGACCTATCAGTTCTTTGATGGACCTCATTTGTTATTAAGTCCAGATGTGGATTGTTCACCAAAAGATGCATGTGCTATGATGAGAAAGTTTATAGAAAGTGAAGACAAAGGTAGAAGGCCTACTGAAAGATTTGGTGAAAAAGAAAGAATGGAACCCAAGGAATGTAAAGATGCCGGGGCCACTGGAGAAAAATGTTTTGATTTGATGTTTATTAAACTTGGACCACCTCCTGAATGTAGAGGTTTATCATTACAGGAATGTAAAGAAAAAACTTTTAGGAATCCTGAGGAAAGAAGAGATGAATTTAGACAGGAATTTAGAGCTGAGTTTGAAGATGGTGAGTTTAGAGAGGAATTCAGGGAGGATTTTAGAGATGGAGAATTTAGGCAAGAATCTAGAAACGAATTTAGAATGCCTCCAGAATGTAAGGGATTGTCTCCAGAGGAATGTAAAAATAAATTTAGTGGAGGAGAATTTAGGGAAGACTTTAGACAGGATTTTGGAGATAGGGAATTTAGAGAGCCAACGTCAACCGGAGATTTTAAACTAGGAGAAAATTCTTGTCATTCTGATGATCCTAACTTTAATGGGGTTATTGGTCCAGACGGTAAGTGTGTGTTTGTCCCTGTTGATGAACAAGGAGAAGGATTTGATGAACCACAACCAACTCGAGATTCCACGAGTACACAATCAACGGAGGGAGCAACATGAAAAAAATGATATTAACTTTCATCTTACTGGCTTTAGTGGTATCTGCTGTAGCCGGATGCCAGGCAATAGATGAAAAAAATAAGAAAGTGGACTCACAAGAAGATGCTAAGGAAACAGTTGAAGATGTATCTGTGAACTTGGATGACCTATCTAAGGACTTAGATTCTGTAAGTGAAGATTTGGGATAATACAAACTTATTTAAATTTTGTAAGAATTATTTAATTTAATGATTAAAATCTCTAAGAGAGAATTAAATTTACCAAGAGCAGTAATAGCTAAATTATTAAGAATAGCTAGTGAATCTAAAAGCGTTGTTTCTTTAGGTGTTGGTGAGCCTGATTTTGTAACTCCTAAGCCTATTCTTGATTTTGCTTCTAAAGCTGTTTACAAATCCACACATTATACTCCTACTGAAGGTTTAACTGAGTTAAGAGAGGCTTTAGTTAAAAAATTAAGAAAGAAAAATAATATTAAAGCAGAAATTGAAAATGTTGTTGTGACTACTGGGAGCCAGGAAGGATTATTGGCAACTTTGTTAACAACTTTAGATCCTAAGCAGGAGGTTTTACTACCAAGTCCATGTTATGTGGGGTATATTCCTGAAGTTGACTTAGTTTCTGCCAAGCCTAAATTTATTAAATTGAAAGAAGAGGAAAATTTTGAGATAAATCCTGATGTGATAAGGAGAAGTGTAACAAGAAAAACAAAAGCTCTTATTATTAATACTCCTTCTAATCCTACTGGAGCTGTTTTAAGAAAGTCTGTTTTAGAGGAACTGGCAGATATTGCTAGGGACAAGAACTTGTTGATATTTTCTGATGAGGCTTATGAAGACTTAATATATGAAGGAGAGCACATTTCTATTGGCTCCTTAAATGGAATGGAGAAGAATGTTATTTCTTTCTTTACCTTTTCCAAAAGTTATGCTATGTGTGGATTTAGAGTAGGGTATGTTGTTGGAGATGGGAAAATTATGAAGGCCTTGACTAAAGTTTCCCATTATGTTACTTTATGTCCACCTCATTTATCCCAACTAGCTGCCTTGAAAGCTTTAACTATTTCTGATAAACATATTGAGGCTATGAGAAATGAATATAAT
>JACQIA010000017.1 GCA_016198705.1 Candidatus Aenigmatarchaeota archaeon | reverse complement strand
TTATAACACAGTTATATTATTAAAAAATAAATATATACAAAACAAACAAAACAAAAGTCAAATCACACCAGTCTAAAACAACCAAAATTTAAAAAACCATAGGAAATACACAGAAAGATCACAGAAATGTCATAGAAAGTTCATATAATTATGCTAGAATGGTTCTAAAAATGTCTAAGAATGATAATAAAAAAGATTAAGAACGTTCATAAAAATTTAGATAACCCATTAATGAGAAAGAATTTCATAATTACAGCCCTTAGAAACCTCTCTTTACCGCGTAGCGGGTAATAATTTGTTGGGTTTGAATTCTTTACCTTAACCAGAAGCTCCAACATCACCAAATTATCCAGTCGCTTGCGGAGAGCCTCCAACCCCATCTTAATCTGGTGGTTAACCTTCAATTCAGTATATAGAACAGGAAAACAATACGGCTGGCAATCGTTTGGAAACTCCCTCCCAGTAGAATAAAACTTTCTTAACAGCTGGACATCCAAAAAATCTAATTTTTCGGCAAAGAAATTAATCTTACCAATCTCTTCATTCCCAGCTTCGATTGAAACAGAAGCCTCGCTAAGCAAATCAATCTCGTTCATTATCATCAATCATTAAAGTTCGCCGAAACACTAAGCAAATTTAGTCGTGGGTAACCTTTAATTTGCATAAGAGGAATAAAAATAGATATGTATACAACATTACTCATATTAAATTAACTATTTTTGTCGTTACTTTGTGTTTGTCAATCGTAATGAGTCCACAATAACCTTCTGGAAACCTACCGCAGTTAATAATTTGTGTATTTCCAATCACATCATGGCCTCTGGCTTCGTGTATATGGGAACAGATGGCGACTTCTGGCTGGTTCTTCTCGATAAATTTCCTTATAGCCTCTGAGCCCACATGCGCACCACTGGGAATTAAATCTAATTTTGTATTGAATGGCGGCGCATGGGTCACCTGCACTTTGGTTTCAGAACTTTCAACCATTTTATATCCAGACACCAACCCCTTATGGATCTCATCTTCAGAAGGTTCGAAGGGGAGAGAAAAGGGGGTTTTAGCGCCTCCAAACCCGTAAAGCCCCAAATTCCCATGAGCTTTTCCAACACCATGAACGCTAATACCCTCTTGTTCAAAAAACAACATTAGTTCCTTGTCCCAACTACCTGGCACAACAAACACAGGCTTCCCCAACGAACGCAACTCCTCTATAATAAGGGCGCCGACATCGCCACGGCTGAACCCTCTAGGTAAAAAATTATCTGTGAAATCACCTGGACAAACTACAATATCAAATGTCAACGCGGATAATTTGTCTATAAATGCCAGCAGAGTTTCAAGATCATTATGTATGCAACCAACCGCAACTATATTCAAACAATCACTAAACTACTTTATTGTTTTATAAATAAGAATTATTTTAGATGGTAAACCAAAGAAGGAAAGGATATAGAGTAGAGAGAAGCATACGGCTTCTTTTAGAGAACCACGGCTGGAAAGTCGTTAGAGCGGGCGGGAGTTTAGGTGAAGCAGATTTAGTGTGTCTTAAAAACGGCAAATGTATTTTGATGCAAATAAAATCGACAAAAAAAGAAACACTTTATTACTATGGTTATATGGATAAGAAATTTGAAGGATTGCCATTCTATTTGGTGGTAGATTTTGGATATGGGAATATAAGGATAGTACAACCCAAATCAAAGCTCAAAAATTTTGAAGGGGAAATGCTAGTAGATTTCATTAAATAGATAAATATAAAGAAACGCAATAATTACATTGCAGGTGTTTATTTGCCGATATTGGTCAAAGACATAATGTCAAAACCCGTCTACAAAATAGAAGATAATAAGACTGTACAAGATGCAGCTAGGAAGATTAAGGAAAGCCGTCGAGGATTTTTGGTTGTTGTTAAAGGGAAAAAACCCGTTGGTGTATTATCCGACAGTGATATCATAGGTCGAATTGTTGCAGGGGATAAAAAGCCAAGCAAGGTTAAAGTAAAAGATGTCATGACAAAATATTTTGTCTCTATAAATTCTGATGATGACATACTGTCCGCTGTTCGAAAAATGAAGCGAGGAAACGTGCATAGATTGCCAGTTATCGATAACGGCAAAATAGTTGGTGTGCTATCCTTAACAGATGTTGCGAGGACTTCTCCAGAAATGTTGGATTTACTTGAATATAGATTGAAAATGAAAGAAACACCACCAGAAGCAACAGGAGTGCACACATCTGGAATTTGCGATAATTGCGGAGATTATGTTGAAGATGTGAAGTTTGTTAATGACAAATGGATTTGTGAAGACTGTAGAGAAGATTTGGGAAGCGAAAGCTAATCCAGTTTGCTTTCGTGCAATATAGTATAAACAGGACCGCTTCTGCCCAATTGACTTTGAATCAACTGCATTGAATACATTTGAAATTGCCCACAATAAGAATCAATGTTCAACAATTGGCTGGCAATGTTCTTCCCTTTAGCGTCCCTTACTCTACACAAAGTAAGATGCGGAGGTTTGGTATCACCACCAACACTTGATTTAATTTCATTTGATATCTGAGAGAGCATACCAGTATCGTCATTTACATCCAATGCAATAACCCTAACGAATTTTTCACTAGGGATTAATTTCACTCCTGCAACCGTCACAGCAGTCTTTCTCAATTTATTGCAAACACTATCTAAGCGGTCTTTTAGGCTTGGTAGTTCCTCATCAGCAACATCTCCAAGAAACGAAAAGGTGATGTGAATATTGGCAGGCTCGACGAATTTGCAGTCTATATCAAGAGATTTTATAAAATTTTGCACTTCCAATACTTTCGGCTTTAGTATTTCTGGCAAGAACACCCCAATAAAGCATCTAACCATAAAAAGCTATGTGTTAAAAGCTTTAAAATATAAATACAGATATTATTAATAGTGATTTTGTGGCTGATAGCAGAGTAAGAGCAGGAGAAATTGTCGGCAAAACAATAATAAGCGAAGAGACCGGCAGGAAGTTTGGTGTTGTTAGTAATGTCGATTTTGTGACTGAAAGCGGGGAACTTTTGAATATTGTGGTTGAACAGCCGTCAAAGCACCTATCCGATCTTAATCTAAAAGCTGATGAGAGCGGAAGATTGCTCATTCCTTTCTCTTCTGTAAAGAGTATAGGCGATTTCGTAATCGTTAGTGAAAACGAGCTTATTTGAACCAAGTAATTTCTACTTGGTCGGTTCTCCAAGCGGGTTTTATTTTATCTTCAAGATCCTGCTTCCAGCCAGAATTATGGGCCAAAGCTCCAACCCACGCAATCATAACTCCATTGTCCATGCTATATTCATACGGGACGACATAGAATTTTGCACCTCTCTCCTCACACATTCTATCTAACATTTCCTGTAGTCTTTTATTTGCAGCCACACCACCGACAAGCAGGATTTCGCTTTTGCCAGTATGTGCTAATGCCCTTTCAGTTACTTCTGTAAGCATTGCAAAGCAAGTTTCTTGCATACTGAACGACAAATCTTCTTTATTAACATTTTCTTTAAATTTATTTAGTGCAGCCGTTAAAATCCCAGAGAAACTCAGGTCCATACCCTTAACCACATAAGGCAGCTGAATGTATTTACCACTTTTAGCCAACTTTTCTATTTCAGGACCGCCAGGCATAGGCAAGCTAATGCCACGAGCAAAAACATCTAATGCATTGCCCAAGGGGATATCCTCAGTTTCGCCGAATATTCTGTATCTGCCTTCTGCATACGCAATTACCTGAGAATTCCCACCACTCAGATATACTATAACTGGATCTTCAGCGTTTGTTGTCAGCCTTCCTATTTCTATATGCCCAATTTGATGACAAACTGGGATAATTGGTTTATTTAATTTTTTAGATAAATCAAGAGCAAAGTTGGCACCAACCAAAAGACAAGGTGGTAACCCAGCTCCACAAGAGTAAGCGATAATATCAATATCTTCTAATGGTATGTCGGCTTTGGAAAGCGCCTTATCCAAAATCATTTCTTTATCATTTTCATGATGTTCCGCCGCGTCTTTAGGTATAATCCCTTTACCCAACGTTGGTTTGTAAACACTTCTCTCATTTGCTAATATCTTTCCACTACCAGTAACAATACCTATGCCAAACGTATGCGCTGTCGATTCTATTCCCAACACGAGCATAATATCACTATACCTAAATACTATAAACAAATATTCTAATCATGAAAGTTGAAGAATTAGTGAAATATGGTATATCCGAGGAGTATATCCATAGATTAAAGGGAGAAGGCATATCCGAGCTATACCCACCGCAGGCTGAGATTGTAAAGAAGGGTCTGTTTAAAGAAAGAAATTTAGTAGTTTCAATGCCTACAGCCGGTGGTAAAACTCTAATAGCAACTCTAGCTATTTTAGAAAAACTAGCAAGTCACAAGAAAAAAGCTGTATACTTAGTTCCTTTAGTTGCCTTAGCCGATGAGAAATTTAATTATTTCAAGTCATTATTTGGAAGCAAATATAAAGTGACACTTTCCGTTGGAGATTACGATTCATCCGACTCGTTTCTAATGAACTACGATATAATTGTTGTTACAAGCGAAAAGATGGATAGTTTATTAAGGCACAATGTTCAGTGGACTAAAGACATAAGTCTAATCATTGCTGATGAGATTCATCTGCTCAACGATTCCTCGAGAGGGCCGACTTTAGAAATTCTCATTACAAAATTGCGAGAATTATGTCCTAGGGCAAACATCTTAGCCTTATCTGCAACTATAAAGAACGCAAAAGAACTGGCCGAATGGTTGAATGCAACTTTAGTGCTCAGTGATTTTAGGCCTGTTAAATTATATCAGGGAATTTCTTACAATTCAAAGATTGCCTTTCCCGGAACAAACCGAAACTACCAATTGACTGGAGAAGAAGCGGAAAATAGTATAGTAGAAAACACTTTGGATATGCAGAAACAATGTCTATTCTTCGTTTCTACAAGGCGCTCTGCCGAGAGCGTGGCAGAAAAAATGTGCAGTACAGTTAAGCTTAAACTGAAACACGGAGAGCACTTCCAGTTGGAAACTCTTTCCAATGATGTAGAAAGTATTTTAGAAAACCCAACCAAGCAATGCAAAAAATTAGCGAAATGTATAAGTAATGGAATAGCCTTTCATCATGCGGGCTTATTGAGAAAGCAGAGGAGATTGATAGAGGAGAATTTCAAAAGGGGCCTGATAAAAGTCATCTGTGCTACTCCAACACTTGCTATGGGGGTGAATATTCCAGCGTTTCGAGCTATAATAAGGGACGCCAAGCGATATTATCCAAATTTAGGCGCAGCTTACATTCCAGTTCTTGATTATTACCAGATGATAGGTAGATGCGGGAGGCCACAATACGACGAGTACGGTGAATCTATTTTAATTGCCAAAAATGAAGATGATGCACACGATTTAACTGAAAGATTTATTTATGGTGAACCAGAGCAGATTACATCAAAACTTGCTATAGAACCAATACTGAGAATGCACACATTGGCATTGATCGCAAGCGAATTTTGTAAATCGGAAGATTCTTTGATGGAATTTTTCTCCAAAACATTTTATGCCCACCACTACGGCAACATACATTTAGTTGAAGAAAAGTTGCAGGATATACTTGATTTGCTGGTTACGTGGAAATTCATAATTAAAAAGGGAGATCGGTTAATTGCAACAATAATAGGGAAAAGAGTATCGGAATTGTATTTAGACCCGTTGACTGCCTACAACTTTGTAGAGGCTTTGGAAAATGCAAACAAGCAGAAATCAACAAAGACAATAAGTTTTTCACAATTAATTTCAAACACGCGTGAGATGCAACCGCTGCTTTCTGTGAGGGCAAATGAATTTTCAGAGCTTGAGAAGTTTCTGATAGGAAACGAACAATTTATTCTGCGCGATATACCAGAACAGTATGAGCTAGAATTCGAAGGATTTTTCAACTCAGTAAAGACAGCTTTTTTATTTGAAAGTTGGATTGACGAATTAACCGAAGACCAGATTCTGACAAAATTCAGAGTTGCACCAGGAGAATTAAGGAACAGATTGGAAATTGCGGACTGGTTAACTTACGCATTGCACGAATTAACTGTGCTGTTAGGGTATAAGGACATTATCAAAGAAATCAGAAAATTTAGACTAAGGCTGCAGTATGGAATTAAAGAAGAACTAATTCCTTTAGTTAAGCTGAGAGATGTGGGAAGAGTTAGGTCGCGTATTTTGTACAAAAATAATCTAACATCGTTGTCTAAGTTAAGAGAAATATCACATGACAGTTTGAGTTTAGTTATTGGAGCTAAGGTAGCTAAATCAATAAAAGACCAATTGGAAGGTAAAACAGATACTAAAAAAGAACCAGAGTATCAAGCCACATTAAGTAAATTCTAGTGGGGTTGTTGGGATTTGAACCCAAGTTTGCTGGCATTAAGCTTGCAGCCTCCCGAAGGCTGAATCCTAGACCAAGCTAGATGACAACCCCTACTTAACTCCCAGTACAACTTTAATCTTAGAATTAGGATCCTTTAGTTTTTCAACAAAATCCCTGTCCAAATCAGTAGCCGCCTTATCAGATACTATAGCAACTGTCTTATCATCGATGAGATCTGTCTTGTTTATGGATATATGATTACTGTCAATTAATTTCAAAGCCGGAGAACAATAAGCAGAAAATGCAATCATCTCATCATCAGCTTCAATTACTATCTCTAAATTTTTATCAGGGGTTTTAATAGCCCTTTTGAAATCTTCTGGGAAATCAGCACACGCTTTGTTCGCTCTGACGCCAATCGTCGCATCATCAACATCATTCCCCCTTGTCAACTTTATCATAGATGCATTAGTGGCGGTAATTTTTGGATTACCATGAGCTATAATTTCTACACTAATTACATCAGCCGTCATAAGCAATTGCCAACCTTTAGCTGTTGGTATGTACACACCACCTTCAGAATAATATATCATACCCTTTCTTTCCAAAGCTTCAAAAGCCCTTTCTAGCATTTCGGGTGTTATAGATGGCGTAGGTTTGGTTGGTTCCTGTGGAGGTTCCTGATAGGTTTTCTTCATTAAATCACTTTTCTCGCAAAAGTCAAAAATCCAGTGTGCATCAAGCCTATTGTTTTAGGTCTTAAAGTTAATTCAGACTGCCATTCCCTTACTATATTTTCAACAACTACTATTTTGACAAATCCAGCCTTCTTTACTGCATTTACAGATCTCATTAAATGGTCGACAGTTGGTGAATAAACTACCAGATACCCACCAAATGCGAGCGAAGCATATGCATTCTCTACTGTCTTGTTAGCATCCTGTAAATCAAGAACAACCAAATCTACATTTTTTTCATCAATCCTTTTGGTAACATCCCCAGCCTTCAGCTGTATGTTTCCAAGTCCAGAAACTTCTATGTTCCTTTTTGCATTTTTAATGAACATACTATCCTTCTCATAACTTACAATCTTCCCACCCTTCAAATAATTAGCTAGAAAAATTGCCGTATAGCCAGTCCCTGTTCCAGCATCGACTACTAAACTATCATTGGATATACCCGTATATGCTAAAATTAACGAAATGTCCTTTGGAGACATTATTTGTGCAGTTCTCTTAATTCCTTTTCTAAGTATATCCATGATTGTAGGCTTCACAACAGTAAATTCTTTGCCAAGATGTGTCTTAACTTTACTTCCTATACCCCTCCTAAGTTCAGAATACTTTATCATCCCATTTTTGGTGTTGGAATCTTTACCATCCAATTCTACTAAGTAAGATTCATCTTCAGACAATAATAAAACAAAATCCCTTTTTCTCGACATAACTTCACCTTGGATAGTTTAGTATAATGAATAAAATCATAAAAACTAATGACACAGCTAATAGGACATAAAATGCACGTTCACTTGTAGCCCCGCCGATGATTGGAAACGGCCCTATGAAAATGATCCCACCGCCTTCAACTTTCGCTTTACCTTTAGTTTGGGATAAAGTTCCTATAAATGCTAAGACAAAACCAACAATTATTACTAATACACCTAATGTAATTAAATCTGTTTCAACCAAGTTTAATCACGTTTTGTATCTCTTCTATAGCGTCGGTTGGTAAAACACCTATGCCATGTTTTTCGATAGCAAAAAGGCCTGCTTTGCCATTAATGTATGCAGCCGCACAAGCTGCTGTAAATAAATCTATTTTATTGATCTTCCTTGAAATTAATGCTGCACAAATACCAGCCAAAGTATCTCCAAATCCACCTTTAGACATTAAATTCGAATGCACATTATTCAGGATAATTTTTTCACCATCGGAAATTATATCCACATGGCCCTTTAATAAAATTATTGTACCCAGTTTCGCCGCTTCCTCTTTGACAATTTTACCACGTTTATCTATTGAAGTTACATCAACTATTCGAACACCAGTTATTTCTCTGAATTCATCTGCATGAGGCAGTATTATTGCATTTTTTTCCCTCAAAACTTCTCTGGCATCTTTCATTGCTCTTATGGCATCTGCGTCAATCACCATAGGCAAATCAATATGTTTGATTAATTCAATTGCGGCTTTCCTTGTTTCCTTCGTTCTCCATAACCCATTACCAATAGATACTGCAGTAATTCCCATTTCTTTCATGAAATCTAAAATTTCCGATACATGTTTGCTCTCCAATTGTTTTCCATCCAACGGCAGAGTCAAAAACGACGGATAATAATTTGCAATTACATCCATAGCTCTTCTTGGACCAGCATGATATACTGTATCTACACCAGCTCTAAAGGCAGCCATGCCAACCAAAATTCCAGCGCCTGTTATCCTTTCGCTTCCAGATACTATTAGCAATTTCCCATACTGCCCTTTATGCGACCAATCGGGTTTTTTAGGATAGACCTGCTTTAAAATTGCTTTCGTAACAAATTTCATGGTCTCTTTATAAAGTTTGTTTAAATAAATTAAAGACTATGCGAGCGTTTATAGCGACGACTATAATTGGTGTTTTTGGGCTAAATGAGAATAAAAAAATACTTTTGTATAAACCCTTTCCTAGGGATCCAGAAAAAATAGCTGAAAAACTGAAATTAAGTGAAATAGAGTTTATTGAAGAAGAAAGATTCGTAAGAGGCGAATTAAATAAAAGTGGTTATGATGAAGTAAGAAAAGGCGATGCGATTATAAGCGAATTCGTAAAATCAAACCTAAGGAAGCTAGCTTTAGAAAAGAAATTCGTTCGCGACCAATCAGAATTCAATCAACTTCTGACAAAAGTCAACATACAGTTGGCTAAAGTTCAAATAAAGAAGGCTATAGGAAGAGGCAGTTTGATAATTCACGCCAATGGAGCTGTTGAAGAGTTAGATAAGGCTATTAATATTTTCGTTGAGCGTTTGAGAGAATTCTATTCAATGCATTTCCCAGAGATGGATAAAGCTGTAGAAAGCAATGAAAAATTTGCCAAACTTGTAGAAAAATTTGGGAGAAGGGAAAATATCGATGAGGTTGAATTAAAATTATTAGCTAGTAAAAGCATGGGAGCAGATTTCAAAGATGAAGATATACAAATGTCACAAACATTTGCCGCAGAAATAAACAGGCTATACAAATTGCGCCAAGATGCAGCAGTCTACTTAGAGAAAGTGCTTAAAGAAATTGCGCCAAATTTTACAGAATTGGCAACACCGATGCTATCTGCGAAATTGATTTCAAAAGCCGGCGGTTTGGAGAGGTTATCTAAAATGGCTTCTTCAACAATTCAATTGCTTGGCGCTGAAAAGGCATTATTCAGATTTCTACAATCAAAAGGAAAATCAAGTTCACCGCGATTTGGATTGCTATATAATCATCCATTGGTTATGAATGCTCCAGAAAGCCACAAAGGTAAAATTGCAAGGGTTTTAGCTGCAAAATTATCCCTCGCCGCCAAAATAGACTACTACTCAAAAGAATACAAGGCAGATAAACTGAAGCAGGACTTGCAACAAAAGGTTAAAGGAATTTTAAGTTCTAAATGATGTCATGAAGGCTAAAAAAACAAAATTCGAAGGAGTTTTTGAAATAAACGGTAAATTCGCTACAGTAAATCTGGTTCCAGGTTTTAAAAGTTCTAACGAAGAATTGGTAAAAGTAGATGGTGTAGAATATAGGATTTGGGATTATTTCACATCAAAACCTGCAGCGGCCTTTAAGAAAGGCTTGAAGATTTTTCCGTTGGGAAATGGGAATAAAGTTTTATATTTAGGTTTGGCGGAAGCCAAGACTGCGTCGTTCTTTAGCGATATTGTAGGAAATAATGGGATTATTTATGGGGTTGAGTTGTCGGAAAGAAGTTTAAGGGAAGCTGTTCGTGTATGTGAACGCAGAGGGAATATGATTCCAATTCTTGCAGATGCGAGAAGAACTGAATTGTACGAAGATAGTATATTAGACAAAGTTGACTGCTTGTATATAGATGTGGCATCGCCAGATCAAGCAGCCATTACTATAAGAAATGCACAACAATTCCTCAAGAACAAAGGTTGGGTTATGCTTGCTATAAAATCACAATCTATAGACGTAGTTAAACCGCCAAAGCAGGTATACAAAGAATGTTTGCAGGAATTAGAAAAATATTTTGAAATTTTAGATAAAGTTGAATTAGATCCTTTAGAAAAGGCGCATATGTTTGTAGTAATGAAATTGAAGAAATAGCCTTTCAAGGAGAGGACTTTTTAAAATTCGAAATTTTATGGAATACCTCCAGGTGGTTGGCGCCTCTCCCTAAAAGGATTAATCGGTCTAAGATACCCAGAAATTTTGCCTTTCCTAATAAGATTTACTCTCAATTTTTTGACACCCCTATCATTTATCAAACTTAATTGTGCTGTAGCTATTTCTTCCATCAAATCACCTCAAATGCATATCGTGGAATTTTAGTTTATTATATGTTTCATGGTTGAATTCCTGTAGACTCTTCTGGTCACTAAATTTAATTACCGACTCAGTTGGGAAACTACCCCAGCATGTTCTACAGAAAATTCTCTTCTCACCAAAGCCGTCTATAAAACTGACAATTCTTACTGATTTGCATCTTAAGCACTTCATTTAATCACTAAAATTAATTTGAACAAGAGGATATACCTACTTTTCGGGACAGTAGACTTCCGATGGTTATGACAGAGTGAGTAAATCATGGCTGTTAATCGTTATAGGTGACTTATTTTGCCTTATTTCTTATTTTAATCAACAAATTTCGCTTAAAACCACCCAAATCTTTCATATTTATCTTCCCACCAGCCGCAGCAATGTGCCCTCCCCCAACTCCCATATCCCTAAGCATCTTACCCAAGTTCACCTTACCTTTCTGGTTTCTCGCATGTATCTTGTAGAAATTATCAACCTTTTCGAGCAAGAAAATTATTTTGTCTGGATATTTAGTAGAAGTCTCAGTTGAAATCGCAGAACCAACCCTTTCAACTTTACTATCTAAAACAGAAAATATCAAATTAACATCATCAAACATTTCCGCATTCTTCCAGAATTGTTTCTTAGCAGTTTCATACATGGTCTCGTATTTTCTATAGGCGGTTTTAATTTCCTTATTCCTCGTCAGCTCTTCAAAATTTTCCGACTTTATTAAGATTTTCAGCAATTTACCGAATCCAATCTCAGCAGCAGCACCAACTGTTTCTATCGCAGCCTTGCCGTACTGGGTCTTCCATATGCCGCTTTTTTCCTCAACCTCGATATACCTGTCAAGCAAGTCTCTGCAATCTTCATAGCCATAATCTCCGATGGTGCCAATAACAGCCAGCCATTCCTTATCACTAATGTCAGCAATATGAGAAAAGAACTTGAAAACGACATATGTGGCAGGCTGATAAATTTTATCATTTTCTAGTCTAGGATTTATATAAACGATATCTTTGCTCAATTCCTTATCAACAGGCATGTGGTGGTCTAGGTACAAAATTTCTTTATCCATTTGGTTTAATTCTTTGAATAGAAGGTCTATGCCAATATCAACGATGATCACCTTGTTGTATGGTTTGATAGCTTTAACAATATCGTCACTTTTTTCCGTAGACCCGGCAATTATTTTGTCTATTTTTTTGTCCAACCTCTTTAAAGCAATCGAAACAATGGCGGCAGAATAAGTGCCATCGCAGTCTTTATGGTGGACTAGAATTACTTTATCTGAAGGTTTTAAGTTAGAAACAAAATCTTTGCCTTTCCAAAATGCCTCATGTGGGTTCATACATTTGTGTAGTTAGTATAGAATCTTATTCTTTACTTTCTCTTAATTTCTTAATAGTCTCTTCATCCAAAACCAGTATTGGCATATCATGGTCATGCGATCTTTGTGCACCACCAGCAGTATTGTAAAATTCGGTTAAAGCCATCATATTGTCCACGTGGTGGAGGATTAATGCCTCGAAATTTCTCGGCGGCGTGGGACCATGTTCACCAAAATGGCTAGCAACCATGTGTATCACACGTTCAGGAAAACCTCTGTAATAAAGTTCTGAAACACCTAGAAATGAATGGTCTAGTAAAATACCTGTATGCTCAGGGTCGCCGTCCTTATCCAACTTCCATTCAAAAAGTTTCATTATGTCATGCAAAAGCGCCCCAGCAATCAAATGGTCTTTGTTTACTTTGACATCAAAATTCTTTTCAGCAACCTCCGCAGTTTTAATGCACAATTCAGTAACTGCTAAAGTATGATTCAGCACATCTCTCTTTACAGCCCCAGCCCCACCAACAGAAAACGGCGTCTTAGTCATTTTCATATCACCCTTCGGATATTTCTTAAACTCCTTATGCGATGGCGTTGGGTTTTTTAGAAAATCAATTACCCTTTTCCTTAAGTCTGCATCCTTAATTTCATTAGCCAATTCTATTAGTCGTTCCATGGTATCAAATAACCCCATTAAGCTTAAGATACTTTGCTTGCCACCCTTTTGGAAATATCAGACATCTCCTCATCAGAGAGGCTGACAGTTTTATGTAAATCTATCAAAGGGCCATGGCCGTCATTTTCAAATCTGGGAACAATCCAAACATGCGCATGAGGCACCTCATCACCAATAGTAATCAAATGCACCAGCCTGGGGTTTAACGCTTTTTTGATTCCTTCAGCAATTTTCTTCACAACATCAAAATATTCACCAAAATCCGGAACATCATATACCCATCTGTAATGTCTTTTGGGTATTACCTGCGTATGTCCGGGAGTCCTAGGAAATTTGTCCAAAAATGCTATGTAGTTTCTATCCTCATAAATCTTGTAAGAAGGCACTTTACCTTCTACTATCTTGCAAAATATACACTTCTCCAATATACCACTTCAGTTTATCCAAACAAAGCACTTAGCCCAGCAGCCGCCTCTTCAGTCTTAACTTTCTCTTCATCTACCTTCTTCTCTTCCTTCTTAACTTCTGCCTGTGACGGCGCAGCGCTGACAGTAGCAGCCTGTTTTATCAATTCATCTACATTTTGGCCTTCAAGGCTTGCGACTAACGCTTTTAATTTTGCTTCGTCAACTGAACTGCCTATACTCTGCAATACTTTCTTTAGATTATCCTCTGTTATAGGTTGCTTCGCATCGTGCAATATTAATGCCGCGTATACTTCCTGCATTCAAACACCAATCTTATTCTGAATTGCTTTAGCCTGTTGATAAGCTTTGGCAAATATATATCCAATATTCTCTTTGGTAGGATAAATAATATTTACTGAAAGATTTAAAGCTTGGTGGAACGCATCCTTTATCTTGTCCAGATAGCTGTCACCGACTAAACTCAAAGAATCCTTTTTATAAATAAACCCATCATCATACATAGCAACAATATTCAACCCAACCTTTATCGTCTGTATCTTTAATTTCCTGAGTATTGGAGCCAGTTCTTTAGACACAACATCGCCTTTCTTAGCTACAACTTTGTCTCTTTTAATTGCAACCTTCCCATCCTCAACACCAGCAACCAACCCAACCTTTGCAAATTCACTTATAACAGGACCTGGCAGCAAACTAGTAGGTCCAGCAGTAATCAATATCTCCTCACCAACAACATCCCCTTCCTTGGCAAACGTCAGTGATTTGAGCTTGTCTATTTTAATGTAAAATTTGAAGGCATCGGCATTTGTTAAAACTAAACCAGGTTGCAACGGAATTGATTTTTCCAATTCACCTATCTTCCAACTAACTTTCTTAAGTGCGTGCAATAAAGTAGATTTTTTAACAACCTTCAAATCAGCTGTACCCCTGACGCTTTTCTTGATCTCCTGCATCTGTTTGTTAGGAAGTTTGTGCAAATCAATTATGCCTATTGTTTTGTATGTGGTCAACAGCTTTTCCATTTCACCAACTTTTTTAATCTTTTCTTCCTTAACCAATTTTCACACCTCTATCTCAATAGGCTCACTCATTGTTAGTTTTAAATATAGTTTGCCTATGTTTGCTCTGCCCTTTGGCAATCTTGTCTCCAAATGTTTAAAAACCGCCTTTGCATTCTCTATTACCTTCTCATCATCCATAGTTTCCTTCCCAATCTTGCATTGGATAACAGGAGAATCTTTGACACGAATTCTGATGCTTTTCTTCAAGTTATCTATAGTGCTATTCACGTCAGACGACAGCAGTTTAGGCATTCTTCCACGCGGCGCTAGAAACTGACCCAGCGATTTACCGACCAAAGGCATTAACTTAGATTCAGCCAAAAAGAAATCTATATCCTTCACAAGCTTTTTTGCAGCCCTTTTGTCTTTAGTAAATCTTTCAAGTTCAGCAGAATTCATTATCATAGCATCTGAATTTTTTATTGTATCGGAAAAAATTCCGATTTTCGAATCCACACCATACCCATGAGGAAGCTTGAATTCGTCATTGATTTTACTTTCTGGCTTCTTCAAATCTATGCCAGTAAGCTTAACTATAAGATCGAATGTTTGGGGGAAATTCCTTTTTTCCTGCGTTTTCAATTTCTTAATTGCATCTAAAATCTTTTCGGCCATAAAAGACCTCCTGCCAAGGCAGTAAAAATTGATTACTCGTTTAAAGTATTTAAATCCATTCTATAATACTGATTTTATGATCCACCATCCAGGAGAAGTTTTGGAAATATTTAAGCCAAACGACTCAGACACAAAATCAGCTGATGAAGACACATTAGCAACTCTGCGAATGTGGGATGAAAACATTTTGACTTTGGTTGTCGATCCAAAAATTACAAATGATGTTCGCGTGGGGGATAAGGTTTTTGTTGACTACAGACCAATCACAGTTCCGAGTAGTGCAAACACACCAATAATCGCCAAGCAAGTTATAGCGAAGGTCATCAAAGGTAAGAGAGCAGAAGCTGTTTGGAAGGAGTATAAGAAATTTTTTGAACAGCAAAGGCAAAAACCACAAACTTTAGTACCAAGGCCACAGGAAAGCTACATTGGCTAAATTATTTAAATAGAGTGTCAAACTTACCTTCGTCTATATCTTTTATTAATTCCTTAGGTCTCTTCCCTTCTATCATGACACCAGTCATGCTGTTAGCAGTTCCTACAACTTGTTTTACCGCGGTTTTCAAATCTTTCGCGAGCATGGAGTCTTTCTTAATTTTAGCTATCTTTACGATTTGTTCGAATTTCAAATCGCCGACAGAAGTTTTTCCTTTAGCCTTTTCCTCGTCAGTAATCTTCGCCAATTCTATACCCAGCTCCTTTTTAATAACGCTGGACACTGGTGGCGTACCTACAGAGATTTCATAAGATTTAGTTTCTGTATCTATCTTAAGTTTAACAGGAACAGACATGCCAGCATAGTCTTTTGTCTTGTCGTTTATTTCCTTGAATATCTGTCCGATGTTTAGCTTGTACATTGATAATTTCGGAGCCGTTGTCGGGCCAGGTGCAGCCTTGCCTCCATCTACAAGCAAATCTAGTGTCTCTTGTCTTCCCATGGAATCACTTATTTCTTAGCCTTTTCCAAAACTCTGATGAATTCAACAGATACAGTAACAGGAATAGGAACCGCAACTTCCAGCAATTCAATCGTGCATTCACGTTTAGTTTTATCATGCCTGGTAACCTTACCTTTTTCATTTTTAAACGGCCCACCTATCACTTCAACCAAATCACCTATATCCAATTCAACTACAACTTCTTTAGGCTGCAAATATTTTTGAATCTGGTTCAATTCGATAGGTTTTTTTATCAATCCCCTTACATGCGGTAGCTGTTGTATAGCCCTCTCCACCTCTTTGACATCTCCTTCAACGAACAAATATCCCTTAATTTCTTCCGGATGTATGATAGTCTGTAAAATAATGCCTTCGGCTTTAGCCTTAGCTACTATCGCATCAGCAACCAAATTTTCTCTTCCAACCACAGTTTTTACTGTATAAATCATGAAATCAACCTATGAAAACAGTTGAGACCAAATATAAAGCAAACCCAACTAATCCAACAACCATCATCCCCATCCCGCATATCTTAGCAGTAGAAATAAATTCATTTCTATCAGGCTTTCTGGCTATCTGCAACACACGCCTATAGTTCTCTAAAGTTTCTCTAATTCTGAATTGCATACCAATCACAAGACTTTATTCTACGAATTCTACACCTAAGAACTTTTCTATATCCTTCTTTTCCTGTCTACTATAGGTCTTTTCCGGACCGAAAATTTGGCTGGATTTAACCCCAGTCAAAACTAAAACAGTTCTAACCGCCTCACCAAGACTTTTATCAATCTGTGCGCCCCAAATTATTTTGGCATCAGGCGATATCTTTGTCGATACCATCTCGACTATCTGCTGCGCTTCTCGAACAGTTATGTCCTGTCCTCCTATAACATTTATCAAAGCGCCATGCGCGCCATCAATATCCACAGAAATCAAGGGATTGTTCAACGCCTTTTCAACAGATTCAAACGCCCTATTTTCCGTATCGCTCTCCCCCATGCCAATAATAGCCAACCCGCCTTCATTCATAACAGTTCTTACATCAGCAAAATCCAGATTGACCAATCCCGGTTTCGTCACCAATTCAGTTATGCCCTTGACCGCATTTACCAAAATCTCATCAGCAATTTTAAAAGCTGTAGAAAGTGAAACATCAGGCACTATCTCCAATAACTTGTCGTTAGGCACTACAATCAATGTATCAGCAATATTAACCAAATTATCCAATCCTTCCCTCGCATTTTTCATCCTTTGTTTTCCTTCCATTGAAAATGGCAATGTCACAACAGCAACTGTTAAAGCCCCCAATTTTTTTGCTATGTCAGCAACAACAGATATCGATCCAGTCCCAGTCCCTCCACCCAAACCGCAGGTCAAAAACACCATATCCGCTCCCTGTAGGGCTCTTTTTACCTCATCCTTGCTTTCTTTTGCAGCTTCCATGCCTATCCTAGGATCAGCACCAGCGCCCAAACCAGCAGTCAACTCCTTTCCAATCAAAATTTTTCTGTTAGAATCCGTGTACAACAAATCTTGTGCGTCTGTATTAATCGCAATAGTCTCAGCACCAAAAATACCGAGTTGCATCAATCTAGTTAGTGTATTGTTTCCTGCACCACCGCAGCCTACAACTTTTATTTGGGTTTTTCTGTTTTCCAGTATCTCCCTTAACGCTTCATCATCGTCTGAATGTTTTTCAAGACCCTTGTCGGATAGCTGCTTGATTCCCATCTACAAACCTCTGAAATATAATTCGCAGAAACAACAATATATGTTTTTAATTACTTCCCATATTCGTAAACAAACCTTATTTTCTCAATTCCTATCCACTTGGTAATTGTGTTGAAAATAGTCTCTTTCGCTTTACTAGGCATTTCCTTTCCATTTTTTATATTAATTTCAGCAGTTTTCTCTGCAACTTTAACCTCAACGTCTTCTTTATCCAGATTCGTATAATAGCTTACGATTGCCATGACCTTTTCAGAATCTTCTTTAATCTCCCCTTTGATTTCAACCTCATACTCCAATTTCTTCCCTGCTAACGGATGGTTGAAATCAACCCTAATCCTCCCACCGTCAGAGCTAACCACCCTTCCATTCAGATTGTTTATTGTCACGTAACTGCCTGGATTTGGGTCTATGTTTTGTTCTTTGAATACAGACATTGGAATTAGTCTGAGGAATTCAGGCCGTCTCTCACCAAATGCTTTCTCAACTGGAATTTCAACAGTTTTCTTATCTCCGACATTCATTCCCAATAATGCCTCATCCAATCCTTTCAAAACAAAATTGCCGCCGACGACTATAGGAACAGGTTTGTACTTTACGCTTGAATTGTAAATGTTTTCCTTTTTAGCCGTTTCTTCTATGGTTAAGTCAAAAACTTCTCCTGTGCCTTTAACCCTGCCAATGTAATCTATGTATATGAAATCTCCATCTTTCATTCAATCAACTTTTAAATTCTAGTTTAATTATGCAATTAAGCATTTAAATTTAACAATTAGTAGATATTCATGGTTTTTGGTTTGGAAGGAGACAAAAGGGAAGACTGGAAAGAATTTTTAATTCCTGAGGCTAAGCAGACTTTATCGAACCTTATTGATAGCGTTAAGAGACATAGGGGAGCATATTCACATGCAGACGACGTAAAAATTGCTCAATTATGGTCAGCTTTGATTGAGATTAAAAATGAATTGGATGGAGTCAAGCAGACTTTAGGAAAATTAGAAGATCCTTGGAGAGCTATTGTTGAACTTGGAGATGTCGAAAAGAGGAAGACTGTTGAAAAATTGGTTGAAGAATTAATCAAGCCTGTAGACGAGGATACAAAAGAAGCAACTAAAAAGCTTGTAGATAGTTTGATGAAGTTCTAAACTTTTTTAATGCCTCCACATATTCTACAAAATCCGCCTTGAACGTTGATGCATTGATGGCAGACTCTGGAACCACAAGCTGGACATGAGACTAGAGCAGGTACAGTTCTACCACATGATTGGCATTGGCCTAAAATCACCATAATTAATTATTGTCTTTAGGAAAATAATTTAATTAATGCAGGGGGAGAGATTCGAACTCTCGAAGGGACTAACCCAGCAGGTGTCTTATATCATCTTTTATCAATGCTTAAGAAAATCTTAAGCCTGCCGCCATTGGCCAGACTAGGCGACCCCTGCATGATAGAAATAGATTATTTTAATTTCTTTAAATCTTTACTGAATTCACTAAATTTCTTATCTAAAATATCTGCAGCACTCAAAACAACATCCTGAGCATGCAATCCGCACACACTTTCAACATTAAAAATAAAACCGCCTATCTTTTCAACACCACCCTTCTTGCTTGCTTCTTCAACACAGTCCATACACATTTCACAATCACCCTTTTTCACCAAATAACCATTCCTGAAAGGAACCAGCTTATGAACAGGACACGGTTTAACCTCCTTTTTAATAACGGTAGGATTTTCCTGATAGCCAACTACCGCACCTTGCCACTTCGTATGTACTTTACCAAAACCTAACTGTGCTGTAGCTTCAAATTGCAATTCCTGGTCATTGAACAATTCAACTATAGGAATGTCATCAAAAATTGGTTTAACATCTTTTGAATCGGATTTTAAATCCCCAGAATAAACCATTCCCGGCCCTTTCTTCTTCAATACAAGCTTTACCTGGCATCTGCTGCAGCCTTTGCCCTTGCAATTATCGCATTCCTGGGTTATGTTGTAAGCATCCCTCTCAAATGTCAGCGGCATCAGTCCCAAACGGTTCGCAATAATTTCGTCATTCAGGGCTGAATCATTTTTTTTGAAATCTACGTATTCTGTCGCCATAGTAGGAATTTCACTCATCATCACACGCCTTAATGCAGACGCGTATGAAGGTTTGATTCCTTCAACCAAAAATTGCATCTCCAATTCAGATTTGTTTAAAATTTGAACTTCCACTTTATCACGGATAACTGTAGATTTGGGTTTTGCATCAATTTAAGGTTAACTATAGTTTGTAATTACACACGACGTCCCCTGCGCCCGCCTTTCGGTCTCAAAGTGCCATGCGTAATAGGCGTAACATCCTCAATCATTCCAATTCTCAACCCAGCCCTAGCCAAACTACGAATGCTTGGCTGTGCACCCATTCCTGGAGCTTTTGAGTATTGTGATCCCCTGGCCCTAATTCTGATATGCACACCTGTTATACCTTTACCGATAGCCTCTTCAGCCGCCTTCCTTGCAGCTAACATGGCAGGAAATGGCATGCCGCCTTCCCTATCCTTATCTGTCATCATTCCCGAGGAATACCTGGCAATTGTTTCACTCCCGGTGATATCAGTAATGTGAACTATTGTATTGTTTTCTGTAGCCAATATATTTACTATTCCCCATTTTTCTTCCCTCTCTTGCAACTTAGATCACCGTATTTACAGGACTCTCAGTCTTCTTTGGCTGTAATGCAAAATCCACTTCAATTTTATCTTCCTCATTCTTGGGAACCAAATAATTCGGGTGTGAAATCTTTCTCCCACCAATAATTACATGACCGTGCGTAACAAGTTGGCGAGCCTGTTTTAAAGAATTGGTCAACCCTTTTTTAAAAATTAAATTCGGCAGTCTCCTTTCTAGTAATTTTTCGATAGTAAGACCCAAAACATCGTCCAACGTCGCCCCCTCACCAAGCACACCCATTTTTATTAATTTATCTACAAGTATTTTCTCCCTTCCTGCATTTCTGCTTGCAGCCAGTTCTCGAGCCAACCTTCTATAAGTCCTCAATACGGCTTCCATTTTCCATAACTCTGTCTTTCTTTTCAATCCAAAATTCTTTAGACTTTCGAGTTCCCTTTCTAGCCTTTGTTTGTCAAATGGCCTTGTAGGTGAAGCATATTTTTTCCTTTGTCTTTTCATTCAATCACTATTTTACGATAGTTATTTCTTTTCTTCTTTTTTAGGCTCTTCCTTCTTTTCCTCTCCAGGCTTCTGCATTTGCAATTTAATAGCCTTCCTCATAACACCAACAACCCTTCCTTTCTGTCTAAAGTGGCTTCTCGTCTCCTGTCCCCTGACAGGCTGTCCTAGCATGTGCCTCCATCCTCTGTATGATTTTGCATCAATCTCTCTTTGGACATCAAATTTCATCGCCACATCAAAATCTTGCCCAGTTAGATGCACATCCTTTCCAGTTTCCAAATCAAACCTTCTATTAACAACAAAAACAGGAACGCCAGATTTGATAGGGTCACGAATAATTTGCTCCAATTTCTGAATATCGCCTTCACCAAACGAGCTCAATTTTAGTTTAGGATCTAACCCAGAAACATTGCAGATAGCTTTACCCATGGCAAAGCCAATTCCTTTAATCCCTCTTAAAGCTCTTAGCAAACTCTTATCTCCGTCTAAATCAGTATTCAAAACTCTAACTAGTTGTCTGGCTACTTTCTCCACCCTTTTCGGAGGTTCTTTCTTAGGCTTATCCTTCTCCTGTTCCTTCCCCTTATTTTTGTCAATGCCTCTTACTTTATCTCTTGCCATAAACATCAGCTATCTATAATACAATTAAGGAATTTTTAAATGTTTAGCATGGACCGGTCGGGATTTGAACCCGAAGCCTCTTGCCTCGACGCGCACTATGCCATGCAAGCGATCTACCGTTGATCTACCGGCCCCTCAAAGCCTAATTCTTCCTAGACCACTTCAATTTTTTTCTATCCCTACCCATTAAAAAACTTTTCTCGCATTTAGAAGAACAAAAATAAGTAATTCCGCCAGTATTTCTGACAAACATCTTGCCAGTCCCAGCTTTTAAAGCGTCACTGCAAAAAGAACATTTCACTTTAATTACCTTTGTTCCATTCTCATTGCAGTTTCCATTTCTGTCTCTCTAAGCATAAGGATATCGTTGATTCTAACAGGTCCTGTAATATTTCTAGTAAGAATCTTCCCCTTATCTCTGCCTTCCAGAACTTTGCATCTAACCTGCAAAACCCCTCTAACACCAGTTCTTCCAAGGATCTGCAACACTTCGGCAGGATAAGACTCGTCAGCCATTTAGCCCGCCTTTTTCAGCTGCTCTAATGAGTTTACTACATCTTTAATTAAATTCTTCCCTTCACCAGCATCCGCTATTGCAATAGCAGCCGCGCCAACATCAATCCCGCTAGACCTGCCCAATTCCAATTTGCTAGGGACATACACATATGGTATTTTCTTTTCTTCACAGAGAACCGGCAAATGCATTACGATTTCTTCCGGTTCCACATCTCCGGCTATAACAACTAATTGTGCAATCCCCTTATCGGTCGCCTTAGTCGTTTCATTGACTCCTATTCTTAACTTCCCAGTATTTCTTGCAGTTTCTACAGCCTGCAATACCTTGCCACTCAATTCTTTTGGTATATCAAACTTCACATACGCTTTCGGCATCATATCACCTCATCATTTCAAATTACGTATAACACTATTTATGGGTAAAGTATAAAACCGTTTGCTTTCCTGTTTTATCAACTCTGCAAAAACCAACCCTATAGAACTGCACAAGTTCGCCAACCTTCAATTTCTTAACGCTCGGTTCAGCTAAGACCTTAATTGCCTCCCCATTCGGCATTAAAACTTTGATTTTTGCGTTAGGTTCCGACACCCAATGTATTTTCGGTATTTCATACTTCACATCATTAGATGTAACTTTCGAATTTCTCTTCAACTTTATAGATAATAAATTTATCAGCCCAACTTCCTGTTCAAAAAATTTATCAAAATCCCCCCTTTCAACATAAATTTTCTTCAAGTTAATAGCTATTTTCCTCTTTCCCCTTTTAGGAAAGTCTGGATGCAAATTGATTCTTGCGTTTTTTACTTCATCACCAGCAACAGATATTTCCAATGGATCGAAAACTGCAAAATATCTGTTGGCTTTAGCATCGACAAGTTTTCTATTCTCAGCATACAATATTTCTTCCGGTACAGCAACATCAGCCATGCTTAATCCCATTTTTATCACAAAATTCCTTATTGCTTCAGGCTGTATGCCTCTTTTGGCTAGAGATTGTATGCTCCATGTTCTTGGATCGTCCCAGTCCGAGTAAACGCCTTTTTCAATAGCCTTCCTAGCTTCTGTTTTGCTTAACTTGGCATCGCCAATTCTCAAAGATCCATAGTGAATTATTTCAGGTTTATTCCATCCCATCAAGTTCCAAATAAATTCCTCCATCATGTCTTCGATAACAAGATCTTTGCCGCGAATTATATGAGTTACACCAAGCATGTAATCGTCAACAGCCCAAGAAAACTCGAGCATCGGCCATACCTTATATTTCTTTCCTACTCTCGGATGTTTCCTTTCAGAAACCCTGAGCAAAACCCTATCTCTAAAGGCTGGGTTAGGATATCGCATGTCAGTTTTCAACCTTAAAACCGCCTTCCCTTCCTTATATTTGCCCTTTAGCATCAGCCTCCATTTCTTTAAAGTCTCATCAATACTCGCACTTCTATGTTTGCAAGCAATTCCTTCACTCCTATTTTTTCTTAAAGTCTCCGCATCACACTCGCAAACATACGCCGCGTCTTTTTTTATTATTTGCTCAGCAGCAGCGTAGAAAATTTTCAACCTGTCAGATTTGTAAATTTTTTTATGATATTTAACCCCCAACCATTTCAGCCCATCTTCAATCAGCTTGTATGATTCTGGAAGGATGTGTTTTTCCTCGCTGCCAATTGTGTCGTCAATGACTAGCAACAATTTCCCTTTGTATTTTTTTGCATACTCATCATTCAATACCACCATTCTAGAATTTCCAATATGAAGCGGCCCTGAAGGAAACGGAGCCAATCTCAATACAACTTTGCCAACCTCAGCATTAGATAATTCAGGCAGACCTTCTTGCTTAGCTTCAGGTTTCTTTATAGTAGCGCCAAGTTCATGTAACCTTTCCCTCTGCTTTTCTATACTTAACGAATTTACTTCTTGCACGGTTCTTTTGATTTCCGGGATGGCTTCTTTTATTTTATATTTCAGCGATTCGTCTTCCGATAGTACTTTTCCAATAACAGCTTGTAAATCCGCCTTGCCGTCATGTTCTAATGCATTGATTAAAACATGCTTTAAAATCAGTTCTTTCATATTCAATTAGAGAATTTCTAATCTAATAAAATATAATGGAAGCATAGCCAGTTGACGACGAATTTGAAATTATCTGAGAAGCTGTTGCATATTTCAGCAATTTAGCATTACCAGCACCCAACTTTTTTGCAGCCGCAATTGCCGTTGCAATGCATCCAAATCCGCATATCTTGGTTTCGTTATTTTTAATTTTAGAAAACAATTTTTCACCATTAAATTTCAACAAAGGTTTTATTATTGTATTGTCAAATTTTTTATTCTGAGATAAGTCAGAACTTGCAATTACAGTCCACTTATCTTTGCTGCTTTTTATAACATCTGCTATAGCCTCACCGACAATCCTGCAATTATTCAAAAAATTTTCGTCGGCGAAATTGTTGAAAATTAAAATTGGTACAAATTTGATATCATTTCCAAACCTGTACTGCAAAAAAGGAAGCTGCATTTCTATAGAGTGTTCTGTCTGGTGGGATGAGGAATCATATTTTATTAAATCACATGAGTCAGATAATTTTTTTGCAATATTCGCATCTATCAGCAATTCACCTAGCGGGGTTTTCCACAAGCCTTCCTTCATCATGGAAAACTGCGATTGCAATGGTTTATGTGCAGCCCCCAAAATTATGAAATTCGATTTTTCCAGTTTTGAATACATCCATGCAGCTACCGGACCCGACGACTCAAGAGAATTATGGGGCACTATACATGACCTAACTGCTTGTGGTTTAATGCCTCTAGGTCCCAACTGGTGGCTAAAACATCTTTCTAGCTGTGATTTTAGCAAACTTGCTTCGTTTTCATATAGTACGCCACTGGCGAAAGCTTCTCTAATCTTAAACATAACACATTCAAGTAACTATTACTATTTTAATTTTCAAATAACTTTATATAAGACCCACATACAGGACAATTACTATTGTCCAATATTTATCATACAATACATTTTTAAGCAAATATATTTAACAAAAGTTATATTTTAAGTATAAATACCCTCACAGGCGATATAATTTATAAGGTGACAGGCACTTGGTTCAAAAAGAAAAATCTGAAAAGTTTCTAGCTAAATTATTCCTAAGGACAAAGCCTGCAAGAATGCTTGTGAGTCTGAGAGACGGCCCAAAATACGCAACTGTCATATCAAAATCAGTGGATTGCACCTATTCCCACACCGTGAAGCTGTTGGAATTATTTAATGATTTCGGTCTTGTCGATTTTGAAAAGAAAGGACGAATAAAAATTATAAAACTAACTGATGTCGGCGAGGATATGGCTAGAGGTATAGATTCTGTTCTGGTCAAACTTTCGCGTTTAAAGGAAAAGACCTGATTTTAGATCATTTCCAATTCAGTCTTACATTTTTCTAATAAAGTTTTTTGGATATGGTGGAAGAACATCTCAGTAGTTAGTTCGTATGTTGTCTTGAAGCGTCTTTTCCCATTCGCATCGAATTCAACTTTTTTATGAGACTGCACCAAATCCCATTCTTTCAATGCAGCTAGTGGTTTGTAGAACATAGAGGGCCTTTCTATCCTAGACACGCCAATTTTCTCTTCCAATTCATTTGCGTCCAGTTTTCCGCCGTTTTCCTTTAGAAACTTGACTATTCGCATAGTCCTGTCTTTAATCTTGTTTGTCTTAGGGTGCGTTCCGTATAGAAGGTGATTGATCGTTTTCATACAAATAACATTTAACTTTTAAAAATTAATGCTTTCGAATATAATATCTAGTAAATCAAAATTAGAGTAGAGGGGTTAATATGGAATGTCCAAGTTGCGAGGAAGGGAATTTGTCGAATATCAACGGCTCTAGGAATTTTATTTGTGACTCGTGCGACATTAAAGTAATCCATGAAGGGAATGCATTTGTGTTAGAATAGAAACAACCGATAAACATGAAAGTTTCTGACATCGCCATTAAAAAAGTCATTGTTGCAGAAGAAGATGACACTATATCCAAGGTTCTAGCAAAGATGTATGAATACAGGGTACATCAATTGCCTGTTGTCAAAGAAAATTCTATGACTGGGATTATTTTGCTTAAACATCTCTTGGGAAGAGAATATAATCCGTCAAAAACTTCGGCAAAGGGTTTTGCGATTAATGTGCCTTATCTGAACCCAGATACAAATTTGGACGATGCTATGATTCAAATAATAGGGGCAGGCGTCAGGGCTTTGCCTGTTATTGAAAACAATAGGCTAGTTGGAATATTGAGCGAAACAGACTTGATCAAGCACATTGAATTTGTAAAGGATATACAGCCTGAGAAGTTGATGAGCCCACCAATTATAATTTCAGAACAAGATAACCTTGAAAAGGCAATGACGCTAATGCACGAGAGCAACGTATCAACTATACCAGTTGTAAATCTAAAGGAGGAATTAGTTGGTTGTTTGGACAGTTTGAGTCTAATAAAGTTTTTACTCGCCTCCAAAGAATCACCAAGGTATTCAGAATTGACATCTGTGGAAAAGGGATCACTCAAGGATTTTCAAGTCAAGCAGTGCATGCGCAAAACATTTCCCTTAAGTGTAGACGAATTTTCTTTGAAAAAAGCCATCGATATTTTAAAGAATAATGAAGAAGTCATAGTTACTAAGAATCTGCAACCTATTGGTATCGTAGTCCCTAAAGATGTTATTGAACTTGCTCAGTTGGGCCAGCAATATCCTGTATATGTATCCCATCTAAAAGATGCCGATGCGTTCGAAGTATCAAAGTTCCAGGATTTATTGTCGAGATTTATGGATAAATTCGGGAAAATGTTCAACATCCAGAAGCTTTTCGTATATGCAGATGTGCACAAGAAAAAAGGCGAAGGGCACAAAAAATTTTCATTGAGGGCGAAATTGATTACCGACAAGAAAATCTATATAGCAAAATCCCATGGCTGGGATTTGAAAGAGGCTTCTCACATACTTGCTGACAATTTGGAGAAGCAATTGACTAAAAATCACGAAAAACATTTGGGGAAGGCCAAAAGAAGGATCAAAGGCTAGCTGTATTCTCTCCATACATTGTTGCACTCTTTGCATCTGTAGAATCTTGTAGGTGGTTCGTCAGCCGCCCGCGTTTGTTGCAGCGCCCAATAGGCTTCAACCTCTTTGTCACATTTTGGGCAAAGCACCTTGGTAGTAGGAAATTCCAGTGATGTTTCGTCAAAAATCGCCACTTCTTTCTGTTGGCTTTGCGGGAAATTTATCGTCATTATCCCGTCTAAGTTGCTCGCTTCATTGCATTTCCTGCAGAACAACTTCTTCCCGTCCAAGGTGTCTTTTACAACAAGTATATTGCCACAAGTTTTGCAAAATTTCATTAGAAAATATTGCAAGTTACTATTTAAAAATGAACGAGAATTGATTTAAATTCCACAAATATAATCTTTTCATTTAAACTCAATATGGTTGGTTATGCCAGCGAAATACAAGATGCAGATAGAGAAAATAACTCAAGAAACAGAGGATTCCAAATCAATCATTTTAGTTCCTGCAGAGTCAGATGATGGGCTGTTTGACTATATGCCTGGCCAGTTCTTTACCGTGGAAGCTGAGATAATGCGGCCAAAAGTTATGGCTTATGACAGAAGCAAGGAGATGATGGTGGGAAGCGGCGAAATAGTGAATGTTACAGAGAGGAAAGCATTCTCTGCAGTATCATCTCCTACAGAAGAGGGCTATATAGAACTTCTTGTAAAAAGCGAGAAAGGAGTTTTTGCACCATATTTCCTTGAGCAATATGACGTAGGCGATTTTTGCACCCTGCAAGGTCCGCAAGGGAGATTCATGGCAAACATATTTCAAAATGGCGAAAAATTTGTTGCATGCTGGTCTGCAGGGAGCGGAATACCATCTACAGTAAGTCTGATGAAATACGCAATCGACAAAGAACTGGATCTTAAGGTCATTGTCTTTGACAGCAACAAAACAATAGAAGATATAATTTATCATGAGCGGATAAAGGAATTTATAAACCAGTCAGAAAATTTCATTTCAGTTTTTACTGTTACGCGTGGTGGCAGGCTTCCTAATTCAAATCACCCAAGGGTAACACATTATTCAGGAAGATTATGGACTGACGGCGAGAATACTTTAGCTAAGCATGCTGGCGGTAATTGGAGGAGTTTCTTTAACACAATATGCGGGAGTTCTAGTTTCATTAATGGCATTGGTAGGGATGATAACAGTAAGTTTGCTAAACTGGGTGATGGTATAGAAGATCATCTGCTTGAGTTTGGGATTCCTAAAAACAAGATTGACAAGGACCAATACTATTTGCAGTAAAATAGTCTTAAACAACCCTTTATCAAGAGATTAGATAGATTTATAACCTTATATTACAAACTGAATAGTTACGTGAGCCTTACTACTGTAAGGCCTCTATTCAAATAAAAATGGTGAAAAATAAATGGCATTCGGAAGAGGTTTTGGATCTAGAGAAATGCATAAGGCGACTTGTGCTGACTGCGGCAATGAGACTACAGTTCCGTTCAAACCAATTGAGGGAAGACCGGTATATTGCAGAGACTGCTATCCAAAACATAGAAAATATTAGATTAAAAAATTAGCTTAATTTGACTTGTTTCTGGAATTAATCTTGTAAAAGGTAGTATCATCTTTAACCTTTTCCAAGACTTTCCTATTCTTTACAAGAGTACTCAGCTGACGTTTGACTGTGTTGAGCTCGATTATCTTGTCAAACTTGTTGTTTACCCTGAAATTGATCCCTAATGCAGTCATAGGAACATCTGACTCTCTCAGTATCTTCAGGATTTCAGGTTCCACGTAAAGGTAATCGGCAGTTCTTCCTCGCATATAAATTATATTGGTTTTTGAATGACTTATACCTATTTATCTATATCAGGAATGACTAGCATAATTTTCTGGTTTAATGCAGTCTGAGCAGAGTTTTCCAGCGAAACCTTAACGCCATCAATTTCATGATATGCATGCTCATTTGCATTTGTCAGTTTCCCGATTTGGGATCCAATTTCGCTTATGGCACCATTTATTCTAACCAAGTCAATCTCCAACGAACCCTTAACCTTTTCCATATCCGTCTCTTCAAGCTTGCCATCCAGTTCATGCTTTCTCTTCTGCAGGGTTTCATATCGTTTTATGGAAAACTCTAATGAACCGTCTTTTATTTCTTGAATACGCTCAAGTAACCTGCCCCTCTTTTTTTCATCAATCGCAAGCTTCCCCTCGGCTATAGATGTGGCTACGAAATCCATTATCTTTTTTATTTCAGTCTGATTTTTGTCTGAAATGGCAGCTGTAACAGGATCTTGCAAATAAAGTTCTATGACAGCTTTCCCATATACATCCGGAAGGTTTTTATATTTCTTGAGTGCCCTCTCAACTGAGGAGATGGTTTCCACTATTTCCCCTTTAGCATTTTTCATGTCTCCGACTAAAAATTCCCTATCCTTTAATGTATCTTTGAATGATTTCCATCCTTCGCTTGAAACAAGATTTTCAATTTCCATTTTTAAAGAGCCTGCTTTATTATTCAAAGAAGCCAATTCCGAGTTAAGATTTTTTATCCTGAGGTTGGTACTGCCTATTTCACCTAAAAAGTTTTTAACAGACTCAACAGAATTTCGCATTTCATTGAACGGGTCTAAAACCATCTTCTTTTCTTTCAAATCCATTCCAATATCCTCCAGCAATTTATACATGTTTTTATAGTCAGACATGAGCGAGGCGCTTTCCTGCCTGAAAACTTGCTCAAAAACGTTGAAGCTCCTTGTCAGTTTCACGTTCGCATTATTCAAGGCAGACACGCAGGAATTATGGAACTCAACAAAAGCATCCAGGTCAATTGGCACCTCTCTTTTGAACTCTTTGAGCATCGCATTTAATTTTCTTACAGCTTCATCACGATGGGACGCAGCCACTTTCAACAACCCGAAATCCACTTGTTCCTTGGGTACAGCTTTGCCAAGCAGATTTATTTTATCCTGCATCTTATCCGTTGCAGAGTGGATTTGCGAATAAAACCTTCCCAATTCAGGAGCAAAATTTTGGACATTATGATTTATTTTTCCGTCAATGACTGCCGATAATTCGTCAAGACCCATCGATACATTTGGTTTTGACTGAGCTTTGTTTTCAGTCCCGAATAGCATTGAAAACCATTTCATAAAATCATCTTGTTTATTTCCAAGCAGATATTAGTTTATTTTGGAGGATTTATATTATGAAGAAGTGCAACTGGTGCGGGAAGGATACACCATTTTCAAAGCTGAAAGTCAAAAGCAAATTTTATTGCTCTGAGGAGTGCATGAAGAGCGCGAACTGATACGTGTGAAAAGCAAGGAATTTAAGCAGATAAAGTTAAATTCACCTTCTAAAGAAAGGCGAAGTTATGGTAAAATTTTCGGAAATGGAATTGAGGAAGGAAATTGTTGATGCCCTCAATGGCATAGGGCTAGTCGAAGCCTTTCCAATACAGGAAGCTGCAATGCCGCACATACTCAAAGGGGATGACGTAATCGGGCAGGCCCACACAGGAACCGGCAAGACGTTCGCATTTTCCATACCGCTTGTACAAAAAATTAATCCTTCCAGCAAAGAAACTACTGCATTAATTCTTGTCCCCACTCGCGAGTTGGCACTGCAGGTGGCAGATGAAATTAAAAAAGTCTCTAAATATGCGGGTATCAGGTCAATTGCAATCTATGGCGGTGTAAGTCTGAAGATGCAGTTCGATATGTTGAAATGGGGGCAACAGATAGTCATCGCAACACCTGGAAGGTTGATTGATATGATGAACAGAAATGCAATAAGTCTAAGAAACGTCAAATATCTTGTCTTGGATGAAGCGGACAGGATGTTCGACATGGGATTCATCGAGGACATACAATTCATCATAAAAACCATCCCGAAAGAGAGGCAGACGCTCCTGTTCTCGGCAACGATGCCGGACGATATTATGAGACTTACTGAAAGATATATGAAACACCCTGTGAAAATCTTGCTGGACTCGGATGAGTTGAGCGCGGATTTGATAACCCAGACTTATTTGGTGGTTGAAGAAAGGGAGAAGCTTAAGCATTTGTCAGAAATTTTATCAACTATCAAAGGAAAGGTTTTGATTTTCTGCTCCACAAAATACAGGACAAGAAGGCTTGCGAATGATTTGTATGCCAGAGGATCTCGTGCTGTCGCTATACACGGCGATCTTTCGCAGAACCAGAGGGAGGACGCAATTCGGAAGTTCAAAGAAGGGAGAATTAATATACTCGTTGCCACAGACGTTGTTGCTAGAGGCATAGATGTTCCGAGAGTTGAACAGGTCATTAATTTTGATGTGCCAATGAACCCGTTGATGTATTTCCACAGGATTGGAAGGACTGCGCGTGCAGGCGAAGCAGGCAAGGCTTTGACGCTTGTCTCACAACACCAATACGACGACTTCCAAAACATACTCAAGCACACTGAGGTCTTTATCGAGCAGTTGAACGAGAAGATGGGAATAAAAGTCGAGCATGTTGATGGCTATAGAAGGGAATCGCATGAGAGAAGAGACTTCCGTCCTAGGGGGCATAATTTTGGTGGCAGGCGAGAGTTCAGAAGAGGATCCAGGCCTAACAGGCGGTCTGGAAGAAAATTTGATTCCCACAGACGATGATAGTTTAATAATTTTAATTAATTAAGCAATTGTCAATTCTAATTATGGGTAAGCTGAAAATAAGGTGCCCGATTTGCGGGGGCTCTGACCATTGGCTTGTTGGTTGCTACAGGGAGAAAAAGAAGAAGCGTACGGCCTCTAAATAAAAGAGGGAATATATTTTTAATAGGATTTTATAAGTTTCTAAGGGTAAAATTAAATCAAGTGGTAACATGTTCGAAGAGGACGATCAAGAAGAGCCCCAGCCAAAGGACATCAAGCTTGGAGAAATCAAGTTAAACGAAAGCGCGGTTCTTGTCATCAAAAAAACCAATTACAAAGGCCAGGACAGGATAGATTTTAGGGTCTGGCTGAATTCGTCAAAATACAAAGGCCCGACCAGACAGGGATTTCAACTGACGATGGACAGGATGGATGATTTCATAGGTATTGTGGAAAAAATGAAGAAGAAGCTGAAAGAAGCTGAAAAATGAGGTTTTTTAAGCCTCTAAAAACAGGCGAAATTCCAGCGGTCGAATCATGAATTTAAGCTATCGTTATAAATTAATTACAAGGTTTTGATAAGAAACAATCTCTGCTACTTCTTATTCGGATCTTAAGGTGAAATTCAATGAAGCATGTCTGCCCAGTTTGCCATACTAAAAAATCAAAAGCAATGTATAGAAGACATATGAGACATTGTAAAACATTTGTATCTACAAAATAGATATTTATTATGTGATATCATGTCAAACTACACACCTGAAGAAGTGGATATGCTGATAGATATGCTAAAATCCAAAGCTCCATCAAAATCAAAACAGCCTGCTAAGCAGATAGACAGGGTGTCTGGAAAGCCTTTTTTAAATAAAACCGAACGAACTATAAGATATTTGGAAAATAGGCACAAGTTCTTCAATCCTACCAGGGAGATGCTGATATACATAATAGGCATTGCGGAAAATTCCAGCTTGGACAAGTCCCTTATCGCAAAGATGAAAGAGGATTTGCTTACCAAAAGATGAACTGAAGGCTGAGAGTTTATAAGTTCCTTAGTTATTTTGTCAGAAGTTTAAACTAATTTAATGGAGAAGGGCATATCAACATCTCTAATTGCTATTGTTATAGTTGCACTGGCAGTTGTAGCCTTGTCTTTATCGCCACAATTTAAATCTGGCATCCAACCTGAGAGCGAACAAAAAACTGAGACAACCACTACAGTGATTACGCCAAAAGAAGTTCCTAAATCTGGCGAAGATAAACAGGCACCGTCTCAAGAGCAGAATCCAACAGAACAACCAGAGGAATTCGGTCATGGCGGGCAAGTGCAGCCTGTCAGTTCTTTCAGACAAAATCCAGAACTTCCGTCAGACAAAGAAAAGTTGCAACTTTCTGAATGTACGGGCAAAGTATTTTCAGTCGACCCAGTGGATTTAGGAAAAATCACGGAAATAACACCTTTAGGCAACCTCGCCCCTCCTGGCCACACATTCCCCACCGAACACACATATCTCCATATAACACCAGGCGGCACTACAACTGACACTATTTCACTGTATGCACCCGCGGACGTTCAACTACTGCTCATATCATTTGACCACGGCATTACGCAAGATCCTGTGGATTACACATTGTATTTTGCATTGTGCAAAGATGTGATAGGATATTACAATCATGTGAAGGAAATCTCTCCAGAGCTGGAAAAAATAGTGTCAGATACAAATTGCATGTTCCAAGGCGAGGACAAATCAAAAAGGTGCAATATACAAACATTCACTCCAATAAAAGCTGGAGACAACATAGGGCGTGTCGGAAGATTGCAGGGAAATTTCGACTTCGGCCTTATTGATTTAAGCAAGCCTCTCAAATTCGCAAACCCAGACCGCTACGGTGCAAGATCATTTTTCATACATTGCGCTTACGATTATTATGATGATGCGAACAGGGGAAAATTCTACAATCTGCTTTCAAGAAAAGACGGCAAATGCGGAACAACAGCACAGGATGTTTCGGGCACTTTGAAGGGAAATTGGTTTTACGGCACCTCACGCGCTGACATGGGTACTGACTGGGACAAATATCTGGCATTAGTCCAGGACAACAAAGATCCGGCAAAATTGGTAATATCAGTCGGAGGAGTTTTTACAAGTGCAGGGAAGCTGGAGTTCACACCACAATCATTAGGATTGGTTAATCGCGAGTTTACTCAAGTAATTCTTGATGGCAATATCTATTGTTATGAGGGCAGTTCCATGTCAGGGAGAATAATAATCCAACTCACAAGCGCAACTGAATTGAAGATCGAGCATCAGGATGGCAGTTGTTCCGGCAGTTTCGCATTTGTTAAACCAACCATCTATAACAGATGAAGTGGGAATTAAGACCGAGCATGGCGGACATCGCGAAGATTTGTCAGAAGCACAGCACTTTCAGTCACATCACTTCAGCAATAGGCCTCCGTTCAAAAGGAAATTCAGGTACAAGAACTGCTATACAAGGAAACACGATTCCCATAATAGGCACAGATTCTAACAAGATGAATTTTATCAATTATCAGACAAAGAATATGGAGGATGTCTAATCCTCCTCAATTTCAGCTTTTGCATTTCCTGCAAGTTTTAGGGCCGCAGTTGCTTGGCCATAGGCTTCTCCATAGTTCCTTTCTGTGAATGCAGTTTCAGCTTTCAGCAAATGTTTTCGGCTTTCTTCAAATAGGACTTTATCAGAGGCTTTTATGGTAATATTACTTTCATTCAATGCAGTAATTCTTGCCTTAAGTTCGTTGAATGCTTCTTTCGCCTCTTCTAGTCTATCGGATGCTGCTTCCTTCTTGCCTATTCGCACTCCTAGCAATGACTCTAGTTCATCTTCAGCATCCACTGCAATTTTGTCTGCTATGACATTTACCTTTATCCTGAATTTAACTTCCTCGTCCCCTTTGAATTGTTTCGCTAGATTATCTATAACTGCCTTCTGTTCTGAAGTAAGCTCTCCCTTGATCTGAATGTATATTTTCAGCTTCACTTCTCCGGTAGAGTTCAGCATTTTTTGCATGAAGTTTTCAACAGCCCATTGATGTTCTTCTGTAAAATTCCCTTCAGTTTTGACTTTCACGTGCATATTATTCTTCACACCCGTTATTTCCCCTTCGTGTTTCTCTAACTCACTCTCTATTTCCGAGAGTGCTTTAGTCTTGTCATTATTTGTATGCATTTTAGCTGAGGATTCTTCAGCTACTCTTAGCATTATTCTGTGCTCAGCTTCCGCTTTTGCCGAAGCATCTAACTTATTTTGTATGGCCATCTCTCTTACCTCCAGAAGCCTTTCACGTGCAATGTCCAAAGACTTGTGAGCCTTCGCGGTTGCATCTGATGTGAGTAAGAGATCAAGCCTATCTATCGCTACATCCAAAAGCCAGAGTATAGAGTCTGGCGTAACACCTGCGGTAATTACTTTACCACTTGCGACTATTTTATTTTCCACAAATCCAATTACACCAACTTCACTTTTAGCTAAGCCTGCCGGCGTAAAGGCCATGCTGGAAACTACAGCTACTAGTATCGCAGCTATTATGTTAAATTGCGTTTTTATCACCAGAATTCTATTATCAAACACGGCTTTTATTACATGTAGAAGATGCAGGGTACAGACCCTAAATAATGGAAAAGTAATTTTTATATATAAGTTATGGATGTATTATGGACGACGAAATGAAAATATCAAGAAATTTGCTAAAAACGATGGCTGTAGATACTAGGGCCGAGATCCTAAAATTGTTGGAACAAAGGCAAATGACAGCGTCAGAATTATCTAGAGCTCTAAGTAAACATGTTACCACAGTTTCTGAACATTTAGACGTATTGTCAGATTCAGGTTTAGTTGAGAGATTGGAAAGACCGGGGCATAAGTGGGTTTATTACAGGTTGTCAAAGAATGCTGATAGAATTTTGCACCCAAGTTCCTATTACAAATGGGCAATCGTTCTTTCATTGTCATTTTTGGTGTTTATTGGAAGTTTTGTTGCTTCCTCTAATGCAGTTCCTGGCAATCCACTATATGAATTGAAAAGATTTGCTGAGACTGCAAGATTAACTTTAAGTAGCGAACCAGAGAAAGCAAGTTTGCATTTGCAAATTGCAGAAGAAAGACTAAAAGAGGCAAAGATAGTTGCAGACAGAAACGATAGCGAAACTGCAAAAGAAATTATAAAAGAATATAGCAAAGAGCTGGAAAATGCTGATAGGGAAATTAACAAAGCAAGAAATAAAGGAAAAGAAATAACAACTTTACTAGAAGAGGTCACTGAAGATACCTCTAAACATATTTCTATTTTGGAAAACTTGGGGGATAAGCATCCAAAACTCAAAGAAGAAATCGAGCGTGTTTTAAACGCGGCCATAGAATCTAACAAGAAGGCTAAAGAAGAATTAAAAATAAAAATTAGAGAAAAAACTGAATCAGAAGGAAAGGGTGAAACTAAACATTTTTGTACATTGGAATCCAGGAATGCAGCCGCCTGCATACAGCTTTATCAGCCAGTTTGCGGTAGTGACGGGAAAACTTATTCCAATTCGTGTTTCGCATGTATTAATGAGCATGTGACATTTTATATAACGGGTTCTTGCGAGAATTGAGGTTGTTAAAGGTGGATTTTTCCAAAAAATATGGAGACTGGAGAGGGGATCGCAAGCTTCCCGCGAGTTTTATCTTGTTTTTCGTCTTAACGTTCTTCCTTCTAGGTGAACAGCTTCTAGCTCTACCACTCTATTTGATTGGTCCTGGCACTGGCGGAGACGGTCCCGACAAAGTCTCGATATTAGACATGAGCTTGAGCGATGCTCTCCACCGCCCGCTATTCTATCTGCTGTTTGGTTTTATAAGCTGGATTATGTTCCGTTCATTAAGCTGGCCAATCGTCTGGATCGGTGCATCAACCATTTGGCTAGTTTTCAAATGGTTTCTGCCCGACCCGGGTGATACACAAAATATCATTGGGACATTTATCGGCGTCGGCTTTTTTATAGTAATCCCGTATTTCATTTATCGAACCGTAGATCGCAAGTGGGGCACAAAAGGCAGACGGAATGCGATTTTGATATTAACAGCCATAAATATTTTGTTCCTAGGGTTTTTTGCGTACCAAATTTATGGGCTTAATAATTCCTACCACGGATATACTTCCCGCGGAAGCTTGATTCGTAATGAGTCTTCATACGGTCAAAATTTGCCAGTAAGTCCAGAAACCTATTCAAACTTGAGCATCATCACGCCGTACCTCAACGAGACAGACATCAGCTCCATCAACGAAGCTTTTAGCAACACGGAAAACAGTCCATGGGGCTTTAAACATTTGGGAATTGATTTTATGACATCATCAGATTTAGTGTATTTTCAAGCTGTAACTGACGGCACAATTACAAACTTAAAAACTTCCAAAGAAAACGAACAACAAGGCTGGCACACAGGATTATGCATTGATCACAGCCCGTATCTTATTTGCTATAATTTCGAAACTTTTTCTTCAGACCAAGCTGATGGCGATAGGCAAAAGGCCAGTATCTGGGTCGAAAATGGCAGGCACGTTAAACAAGGCGACATTATTGGACAACTGGTCTATGGTGGCAATGGTGCCCATGTTGACTTGGGCGTTATTCACCTTGGCAAAGAACGTTCTTGCCCTGAGCCGTATTTTACCGAGGATGCCAAAACTTCCATCTTACGCCTTATCCATAAGGATCATCCGACTTGGAAATTGTGCTATGAATAAATGTCAAGAATTTCTACTCTGAAAGAAATTTACACCAATTTAGGTGGCGCTAACTTAACAGCTCATATGGAAGATAATTTTTTATAGCAGGAAAGACAGCTGATCAGGTGTCATCATTTACCGAGAAGTTGGTGTATATTTGCGATAAGCGAAATTTTCATAATCGTTATTTTGCAATATTCAAGTTATCGTATTTTACAGTAAGACTCCCGCTAGTAGGATTTTCAGTTTCATGCCCATAAGCAGGTATTATTTCATGAAGTCCGGATCTTAAAGCAGCAGTAAATTGCCCACTCTTAGGCACTTGCGTTTCACTTACCGTTTGCCCGTCAAAGCTACAACTAAGTTTTGAATTTGCCGCTTCGAAGGCAAGCTTAATCTTCCCCTTGGTTGTTGATACAGTGGTTTGTTGCATGCCAGAACTTTCCATCCTTATGATATTTCCATGGCCACCTGTGCTAAGTTCGCAATACCCAGCATTCGGCTTTTTACCAGCCATGACTAACTCCACATCCTCTACTCCGATGATCGCCATCGCATCACCATGTGATACAGATCCAGTCAAATCAACGTCAACCTCGATTGTGAAGTCTTTAGTAAAATCTATCTTCTGAGTGGTGTATAAGATGTTCCAAATCACCTCATTGTTAGCATTACCTGTTTGTATTATTTCATTGTTTTGTGTTATAGTACCGGATCCTGTTATCTTTGTTGAGTATTTTGTTATGTTGGTAAGTGTGCCTTCAAAACCATCTGGATATTCTGGTGATGGTAGTGGCGGAGGTGGTGCTGGTTTGGTTTCAATTGTAGGCGTGGTCGTCTTAGGTTCCTTTGGCGCTTCTACAGCTTTAGGTTCTTCTTTTGGAACTTCAGTTTTTACAGTTTCGACGCTCGCAGGCGTTTCAACAATAATTTCTAATGACTGTTGAGAGACAAACAAAGCAATACCAACGAATACAACAGTAATTACTGCCAAAATCGGAGAAACCATTTAATACACAATAATAAGTTCTTTTTTATAAGTATTTTTAATGAGTACTTCATTTATGCCTTCCAAAATCTTGATTTCTATTTAATGTCAAAAGGCATATACACGGCAATAATTGCTGTAATCATAGTTGTAATAGTCGGGACTGTTGCATTATCTTTGCAGTCAGTTAAAATTGAGCAAAAGCCTCTAGCAAAAGAACCAGAAATCCCGTCCACACAACCTCACGAGCAATCTAATATTGAAGAAAAAAAAGAACCAGAGCAGCAAAAAGCAAGCCGGGATCCAAAATTCGAGGAACAGTCTAAAAGGCTGCATGAGTATGGAATTGATTGCACCCATGAAAACACATATGGCACACGAAGCAGCTTTTCTATCGATTCAAAAAATTCAAATACATTTTATATTGGGATTGAAGGAAGAGGTGTATACAAGTCAGTAGACAAAGGCTTGACATGGAAAAAAATCACCAAAGGCCTGGTCGCATACCCTGACATGAACGATAAAAGTCAATTGTGCTTCCCGGACATTTCCGAGATATACATAGATCCTGCTAACACGCAAAGGCTGCTGTTGATAACTTCAGACATCACAACCGCCTACGTGGATTGGCCGTATGGAGAGACGGGCGGCATTTGGGAGAGCCTTGACGGAGGGGAATCATGGATGCAGACGATTAAAGGCAAAATAAATGTTGCTGGTAGTGGTTCTTTTGCAGTCGATCAAAAAAACCCAAAAATAATGTATTATCCTGTCAACCCAGACACGCCAACTTTCAAGGAAGCGCCGATAAAAGAAAGTCTGAACAAAAAAGGCAGTGTGTATAAAACTACAGATGGAGGAGATACGTGGGAAGAGATGGACATGCCGATGCTTCCTTCACTGCAAGCTATGGTAATCGCAATAGATCCTAAAGATTCCAATCATATAATATTTTTCACACAATCCCACGACCACATCTACGGAGAGAACTACATCACAGAAGTTTTCCTGCACAAACAGCACGCAATCTTGGAATCCTTCGACGGTGGCAAGACGTGGAGTAAGCTGGGCGACACCCTGCCTGATCCGTACAGGGCGTTGTTTGACGGCGATGTTTCACAGAACAATTTCAATCACATGATTGCAAGGCCATTTTTGTTCGGCCCCGAATTCCCGCCAGAAAAAACTGAACAGAAAAGTTTCTACTCGACCGACGGTGGCAAGACATTCGAACAAACTCCCATTTACATTTGGATCGGACGTTATGATCCTCATGATAATGATGGAAATCACTTGTTCGGTTATTCTCCATGGCAGGGCTGGGTTGTAGAGAGCAAAGACGCGGGGAAGACATGGCAGTCGATAAGCAGCCCACCGGAAGTCTCTAGCTATAAAGTCAAAATAGGCAATTTCGTCTGGGATCCAAAAGACCCCAACACAGTATACATGAGCGGAGACTATGGGAATGTATGGCAATCTACCGACGGAGGCAAGACCTGGAAGAACATTCTTACTCTTGATAAATTACCAAAATAAAATTCTTTTTACCGTCAAAACTAAATTGATTTAATGGGAAAGGGCATATCAGCATCAATGATTGTTCTTGCTGTTGCAGTGGCTGCTGTTGTTATTTTTGGCGGCATTGTTACCAACTTAGATAGCTTGAAAATAGATGTCGCGAGCAAAACCAATGTTCAGGAAGAGCCGAACAAAGAAATAAAAAATACCTCTCCTCAGCCGCAAATAGAAGACAAATCTTCAAAATGTGTTAGCAATGCAAGTCCAATTTTTACAGAACCTTTTACAGACATAACGAAAATTCGCAGCATTGCTCCGCCTGGTGGAATTGCCGTTGGTTCACAATCAAGGAGCTATGTATCTGCGAAAGCTTTTGAAAATGGTTCGTATCCTGATGTTCCTATTTACGCTCCAATAGATTCAACTCTCGAAGGGATTACATATGCAATGCGTGGAAGTAGCCCAAAAGGCAGACCAGAATACAGACTTGATTTTCGGGTAAGCTGCGAGGTAACCTATTCATTCGATCACATACCTTATGTCATTGACAAAATTAAAAATGCAGGTCCAACCACACCGGCAAACCACACACGCACAGGCGCTTTCGTTTCCATTCCTGTAAGTGCAGGCGAATTTATTGGATATACAGATTCAGCATTCGTCTCAGGATTTGATTTCTATCTTTTCAATTATGCAAAATTAGTAACACACATAAATCCGGTCAGATGGACTTCTGATCACAACACACATGCAGATTGTCCGTACGATTACTTTCCAAATGAGCTCAAAACATTATACTATTCTTATTTTGCATCTGCAGGAGGAACGAAGCAAGATAATCCTACTTGCAGAAGTGCATCCAGGGATGTTGCGGGGGCGCTTTCTGGCGGATGGTTCTTGGGTAGCTCAACTGATATGCAAGGTTCAAGACTTCTTGTCGGGTCAGATTTTGGGGATTTTGTTGATCTCGTGATTGACAGAGAAAGCCAACCAAGATTTTCAGTTCGCGATTACAAGGGGAAGAATCCCGAGGATGTAAAAGCTGGAGATACGGTTTGTTATTTTGACACTGATAGGAATACTTACGCATACATGAAGTTGTTGAGTGATAATGAACTAGCGGCATCTGCCGGTCAAGGGCAATGTCCTGGAGAGCTTCCTATCGGTTATGAAATCTGGAATAGATAAGATTTATTTGTAGGCAAGAAAATTGAAATCATTAAAATGAAACTTTATGAGTTCCCGTGACAGATGAATAGTTTATGGAAAAATATCTTGTGAGAATTTTCAAGCGAAGAACTGGTGCTTGCCACCGGCACAGATCCATGCCCCTCAGCATTCCCAGAAACTTACGAAATCTGCGTGAGATAGTCGATTGAGTTAGGTTGCTTGAGTGAGAGAATGTGGAACTTTTTAATAAGTAATACTTAAATAAACGTAAAACTAAATGGAAGGTATGAAAAAAGAGGTCATGGAGAGCATATCAAGGCTTGGTCCGAAAGGGCAGATAGTATTGAAAAAGGAGTTCAGGAAAGCAACCGGAATAATGCCTGGCACTGTTGTCAAAGAAAGGCTTGAAGGAAACAGGATAGTAATTGAAAAACTTGACGTGGAAAGGGAATTGGCAAAAGTAGAAAAAATAGCAAGTATGGTAAGCAAGAAATGGCCCAAGGGCTTGTCTGCCGTGCAGGCTATTCGAGAAGAACGCAGATGACAGTGAGAATAACAATCGATTCTTCATTTTTTGTAAGCCTCTTTCTGGAGAGAGATGAAAACCATAAAAAGGCTGTTGAAATTTTCCGAGAGATTGCCCTGAAAGACTATGCCAAAACCACGTCTTATCTGGCACTGCCTGAAGTGGTGGGCGCGATAAGGCGAAGAACTGGCAGCATTAATATGGCTCATATGGTCGAAGAGACGCTCAAATCATGGGCGGAAGGGCTGATAACTTTCGAGGAGCTTGAAAATGACCGCATATTTTCTGCTGTCGAGACGGCTGTAAGGCTTGGTGTAAGGGGATCTGATGCAATTTTTGTTTCTTTGGCGAAGGAGGCGGATTCAAAATTTCTGACATTTGACGAGGAAATCAAGCGCAAAGCCAAGAATAACGTAAAATTTTTCAGAATAGGCGGACCAGAAAGGCATATTTGAAAAGTAACTTTTTTCTTTTATGGTTTATAGAAAGTGAGACTTTATAAGTTTCTGAGGGCAGTTTCATCCAAAGTTAAGTTGCCATATATAAAAGTTCAACACTGTTGCAATGCTCACCCATGTAATATATGGCACCAGCAGCCAGGCAGCCTTTTTGGAAATTTTGTAAAATGAAATTATTGTTGCAGCTATGGCAATCCACAGGACAACTATTGTCATCAGCCCGTAGAAAGTTGATTTCAATCCAAAGAAGACAACCGACCACATAGCATTCAATGCAAGCTGTGCTGCAAAAATGTACAGGGCAATTTTATTTTCCTTTTTCTTGAAACCTTTATCCCAGACGAGATACAGGGAAATTCCCATCAACGTATAAAGAGTAATCCATACAGGGCCGAACAGCCAGTTAGGCGGAGCGAAACTAGGTTTTACTAATGTTGCATACCAAGATGGGATTGATTGTAATGTGAAGACAGAGCCTATAATTCCAGCAAGTTGGCAGATGATTATTGCAGCCATCAGCCTGCCGATTTTCAGTTTAACCATTACTTGGACTTTGTTTTCTGGCAAATTAAAAGAGTTTATAAGTTCTGAACCTACTTATGAATATCATGGACGAAATCAATCTGAAACCGATCGGATTTGTAAAAAATAATGTTAAAGAGCCGAGATTTGGAAATTTTGCAGATGAAATTTCAGAGATAATACTGGATGAAGAATTTACTGGATGAAGAATTTACTGATGCATTGACTGGAATCGAGGAGTATTCCCACGTGATTATTGTCTATTGGATGGATAGAGTGAAAAAACATGTCATGACTCACAGGCCGCAAGGAAATCCTGATGTACCAGTTGTCGGAATCTTTAGTTGCAGATGTCCGGAGAGGCCGAATCCAATCGCAATTACAACAGTAAAACTCGTAGGGAGAAACGGGAACAAAATCAAAGTAAAAGGTTTGGATATTTTGGATGGGACCCCAATAATTGACATCAAACCATATTGGCCGCAGTATGATAGGGTTGAAGATGAAAGAATACCGGACTGGGTTAACAAGTTAGAATTCTGATAGACATCTAGACTTTATAAGTTTTGAAAATAAGTCAGAAGTGTGAAATCTAATACCATTTATGTAATAATTTTGGCAACCTTTTTCATTTCAGTATTATTGCTTTCCACAGTTTCTGAAGCAATTCATTTCAAATGCAAGGGTAAGGCACGCTGTTTAACTGGCATAATTACAAAAGTTATTGACGGTGACACAGTTGTCCTAAATAAGACTATTAACATAAGACTTAGTTTAGTTGATGCACCTGAAAAGAGAGACAAAGTTGGCTGGAAGAAGGCAACTGATTTTACCACTAAGTTGTGCTTAAATTCTGTAGCAATATTTGACGAGGACGATAAACAAAGGAAAGGAAGTTACAAAAGAATTGTCGGTGTTGTATACTGTGGCGAGACTAATGTTAATGCAGCTTTACTCGATGCTGGTTTAGCTAAAGGTCTTAGCAGTTTCTGCAAGAAGAGTGAATTTGCAACTGAAAATTGGGCAAGTACAATTTGTCAAATTAAAAAGAAAAAGTGAGATTTATAAGTTTCTGAGGGCAGAAGAATAAATTTTAATGACGTGCCCCAACGAAAGTACGCTTTTCCATTAGTGTTTGAGCATGGTAATTAGCCAATGACAATGTTAATTCTATAAACCTCTTCGAGAAAGTGTTCGATTCGTTTAATGTATACAACTTTGCCTTCCCAAATTTTCTAGTAACTTTTACTAATCCAAGCTCTTCTAATTTTTTGAAATGTTTTAAGAATGTTACTTTCGATAAATCTATTTCTTCCGCAATTTGCTTCTTAGAATAGTCAAAAATTTTGTTTTCTATCAAAAACTCTAGTATTTTCAGCATCGGATGCCCACCAAAGTATTCTGTTAACACTGTTGTTGCCATTTCTATCCACCAACCATATTCATATTCATCATACTAAATTAGTATACTTTCAAAGTATATAAGGATTAACTTTATATAATTCCGTGTTTATTTTATTCAATATGGCTGTTTTACCAAAGCAGGATATAAAATCTCATATTCTCTGGAAGTTGCATATAAGACGCATTTATGGTGGGAAGCATACAGCAATCGAAAATGTAGGCAAGGGGATACCTGCACATCTGAAAGGAATATATCACGATATAACTAAAGAGCTCATAAGGGAAGGCTATATCTTGTCGAAGCCTACGAGTTATGGTCTGCAAGTTTCGTTGAATCCAAGAAAAGCGGATGAAATTATTGAGATAGTGACAGAGTTTGCCAGAAAACAGAAGAAATTCTTGATATAATGAGACTTTATAAATTTCTGATGGTAGATGAATAAAGTAAGGTGGATTACTTCAAAAATCTTCTCTAAGTTTTTCCATATAACATTATCTATTCTTGAATTATTTCATGAGGAATGTTCTCTTCGGGGTGTATCTGACTCTCAGGTGGCATTTGACTCTCTTCAGGTGGTGCTTGAGGTGTTTGAGATCTTAACGTTTCATAACATATTCGTATCTTATCTCCCATATTTTGGGAAGGTGTTATCGTACCAGCTCTGATTTTATCAATAGTCTCTTGTCCCAATTGCTGAGTTAAGCACTCCAACACTGGTTGAGGCGCTTGGTTCAATACATCTTGAAGTTGTCTTTTACCTTCTTCACTTCTTTGGAGGTCAGCTTCTGAAATTAAACCATGTTCTCTACCAAAGTTAAAACATATCTCCTGGTTAGCAGGATCTTTACAAAATCTGTCGCATTCTTCTTTACCCCTACAATCACCCGGACCTTTACCCCCAGTTTTTTTAATAATTTCAGCCTCTTCCTTTGATATAAATCCAGCAGCCTCTGCAAATGTTATACATTCCTCGATATGTGCAGGCTCTGCACAATAAATTTGACATTCTGTTTCCCCTCTACAAGCTGGAGGCTTTACTCCCTTTTTAATTGCCTGCAAAGACTTTTTTGCGTCCTCTAATTCTTCTGCCGGAATCAAGCCTGCAGCCTCAGCAAACGTGATACATTCTTCAAAATGTTCTGGTTGAATGCAATAAATATCACATTCCAACTTCCCTCTACAAGCTGGAGGCTTAAATCCTTTTTTAGTTGCTTCAAGTACTTTCTTTGCTTCTTCAAGTTCATCTGGTGGGATAAATCCTGCGATCTCTGCAAAAGTTATACATTCCTCCATATTACTTGGATTATTACAATAACTATCACATTCCTCTTCATTTCTGCAATTGCCTGGAAGTTTTGCACCTTTAGCTAATGCAGCCTGTATCTTTTTAGCTTCCTCCAATTCTTCTGCTGAAATGAACCCATTTTCTTCTGCAAAAGAAATACATTCAACCATATGATTGATGTCATTACAATATTCCTCGCATTCAGATGGTGTTTTACAACCGCCAGGGCCTTCTCCCAGTTCTATAAATTTCCTTATTTCCTGGGCCTCTTCTTCCGGAATTAGGTTGTGTTTCTCAGCAAAACTAAAACACGCTTTAAGATTCTCGGGCAGATCGCAAAACACTTTGCACGCATCTTCAGTCTCACAGTTTCCCAGCTCAGCTACAGGAAAAACAATATCATCTTCCGACACAGCCAGTGCAATAGAAAGTAAGCTGACAAATATGACAGTTGAAAAGGATATTGATAAAATTGAATCCATATTTTTCATTGAATCACTCAAAAGGATTTTTGAAAATATCCTTGAAGGGGTTTACTTTGTCTAAAGGGTTGAGTTCAGGAACTTTTTCCAACGGATTGGATATGAAATTTCCAGATAAGCCGCCAAAGAATGTACTATCTTCAGATTTTGGTGCCAAGAAAACCCACGCAAGAAAAACTGCAGCTAGAATTATAACTATGATGACAATTTTAAAATTTGCCTTTACCATTATTAAATTTTGGATTTGAACATAATTAAGGTATCTAGTTCACTACTTTACATTGCACTCTTTAGTCTTTTTATCTCAGTTTTTATATTGCAGTATGAATTTCTAAGCCAGTATCGAAATGATGTTCTGAGTATGTCCCTTTTTAATAAAGGGAGAACACAATATTTAAATATAAATGATACCAAATGATATCATATGACACAGTTGAATTTAAGGCTACCGCATGACCTTAAAAAAATGGCTGAAAAGTATGCAAAACGTCATGGATACAAAAACCTCCAGGAATTGGCTAAGGAGTCTATAAGGATGAGAGTGAGTAGAGAAGGAATTGTAGAAGCCGAAAATTTGTGGAAGGAACTTCCTAAAGAGACTAGAGAAGGGATAGAGGAAATATCAAAGAGACCAAAATCCGAGTGGAAGAAATGGTACAAAGGAATAAAAGAGAGCGAAAAGAGACGATTGAAGTTATTGACACGTCACTCTTGATTGATGGACTAATAGGGATCACTACATTAATTAATACTGTAGAATTCCCACCTGCAAGCAAATCTTGCAAAGTTTTGTTTCCAACTAGGCAAGATTTTAAGAAAGCTTTAGACATCGCTTGGATGCTTAGAAAAATAGGCAAACCAATTGGTGCAGTGGACATACTTAATGCAAGTATGTGTTTGAACAGAGATCTGAAGTTCATAACAAAGGACAAGGATTACAGGAATATCAAACTGGTAGAGCCTAAGTTTAAATTAAAATTGGTAAAGTGAGAGTTTATGCGCGGAAGTTATGAAGAATTAAGCCGTCCATTTTATGATGGCAAAGTTTCAAGAAATCTTTTTAAGAACCATGTTCAGGTCTATCTACCCTTTTGTACTTAAAAACAATAGACATTTTCAGCCACTCAGAAAATCATTGTTTCTTTGTCTGGAACTCTCGTTATTAAAGGTCTTTTTGAAGGATATTTTTTTTTGGCCTCTTCGTATGTTTTTTTTACATTTGAGCTATGGGCAACTATTTTACCGTCTACTATAGCTATCCATTCACCAATAAACTTGCCAACATCCGCTTTTAGGTAATATTCGTAATTCGTGTTCATTATCTCTACCTTGAATTTCGATTTTTACC
>JACQIA010000015.1 GCA_016198705.1 Candidatus Aenigmatarchaeota archaeon | reverse complement strand
CAAGTCGCAATGTCAAACCATGAAACATCTGTCACCGGCTCATCCGGAGAATAAGTCATCTCAACACTTGAAATGTAATCGCTGCTTCCCATATCACCATCACGCCAAATCTTATATCCATTTTCAATACTCCAGTCATGAACTTTTTTCCATTGCCCATAAGTCACCTCTGTATTAGCCATGTCAAATCCTGTAACTTGAACTGTTTGAATCTGCCCTCCTAAACTCTGAATAGCCCTATCATAACTTCCAGAAGGAATAACAACCATGTTTAATTCATCTCCTGGAAATGCACTAGTAGTAGGAGAAGTCCTATGCCCCTCGTCAAAACTCCACTCCGGGATTCCAGAACTTATATAAGAATTAGAAGAAGGAACATTTCCAATAGGCGGAGCAATACTGCTAAAGCTCCTCACAAACCTAAAACCAATATTATAATTCCCGTCATAAGGCCTTTCCCCGTAAATAGTTGCCGAGCGAAGATTAGGGTCAGCAGGATGATTAATATCTCCTCCTAAAACAACATGCCTGTTGCTAACAGAAGGAATGAATACTCCCCCAGGAACATCCCACACCCACTCCCAAACATTCCCCCCCATATCATACAATCCGAAAACATTCGGCAATTTTGTCCCGGCAACTTGCGTCTTCCTGTCGCTATTAACATTAATCCATGAATTAGTAGAATCTATCGCCTGTAAAGCAAAAGCCAATTTCCATTCAGCAGCAGTCGGCAGTCTATAACCGTCAGCACTCCATTTAACATAAATCTCTGGAGAAGAGCCGTAATTTGCTTTCTTATAAATATCAGTTGCTCTTCTCAATACTTTTGTCAAAGCAGAGTCAGAATAATAAACCGGCTCCTTCCCTTCAATCTCTGATAAAGCATTAGCCATCACAATAGCATCCTTCCAAGAAACATCTGTTACTGGCTCTCTTGTTGAATGGCTCATCTTCCCTGAATCCATGCTCCCCATGTCTGCTTCAGAATCAAAAACATAACCCTCATCAATCGTAAATTGATTGCTTGTTGCATAATACTCAATTTTATTCCAAGTCTCATAATCCATCTCTTTTGTCGCCATAACAAACTCCGGGATATTTTCTCCGTCAATAACTCCAGAAAGAACAACAGCCATATCAAAATACTCACTATATTTTATCGGACGAGTAACAACTGCCTTTGCTTCAAAAGTTCCCCACTTCAGTCCATTCCAATTTACATTGCTAAAATCTCTTCCAATATACCATCCAACTGCCTGCACGTCTGTAAAAGTATGCTCTGCAAAAATTGCGTTATCTAAATCAAAATCAATTCTATAAGGGCCTTGAGGATTATATACTGCCCATTCTGTCTGTGTTGGACGCAAAACATGCAATGCCGCCTTCGGCCCAGTAGACAAATCCTCAAATGTCTGCTCTGAAATGTAAAACTGCTGTCCGTCTTGAACAACAAATCTTATCTTAGCTCCCCCTTCAGGATAATATCTCCTGTCTCTAACAGACAGAGTGCTCTCATCATCAAAAGTAACTGTATATTCATCCCCTCTGTTTATAAAATCTTCTTTCTTCCAGAGCCAAAGCCCATGCACGCTTGCAAAATGATCTGCCTCGCGCTGCTGGAACATTAAATTCAAATCATCTTTTGCATCTCCGTGATCAACATTAATGCACTCTTTAAAGCCAGTCCCCCCCAAAATACCAAAATCACTAGCCAAATAAGCTGTCTGCCCTCCATAAAACTTGTAGTTCAAATGCTCCTCGCTATATCCAGGCTTCTTAGGATTAAACGGCTCTGTTAAACTAAATGTCCTATACAAAACAAAATCATTTGCACTGTCTCCATCGCCGTCAACATCTAAGATTCCTTTTTCAACAATACTGCTAGTTCCTTGAAATTTCAATGCAGGACTCGTTCTCGCCTGCCCATAGCAAAGAGACTGTCCTGAAGAAGTTGGATTCCATGCATAATCATTCCCAAAATCAACTATTCTAACATTTGCTGATTCAGTTTCTCCCACTACACCTGGAGACGGCTCTTCTCCTTGATACAACTCCGAAATCTCGTTAGAAGTCAATGCTCTCTGATAAATCCTCAATTCGTCAATCTCTCCTTTAAAGAAATCCTGCAAAATAGTTTTAGTTCCATCCCAGACAACTCTCGCCCCAACTCTAAACGGATTGGGATTATTCAATCCAGTGTTTGTAGGTATCCTATTGGCTATAACACTAACAGACTGCCTAACACCTTCAACATAAAACTCAACACTCTCCCCATCACAAGTAGCTCCTCTATGAACAACAACAGCCAAATGCTTCCATCCAGCATCATTCAAATTTGCCTCGCCATCAACAATGCAATTAAATCCCTGCCCTTGAGAAGACTGCAAAATAATCCTCGGCTTTCCCGTCGCCATAACTTGCAAAAAATAACTTCCCCTCAAAGCATTATTAAAAACACCTTTTGAAACAATTGTCTGCGGCTTTCCAGAAGATTGAACACTAAGCCAGAGAGCAATAGTAAAATCATTTGCCTGTCCAAAATTAAAAGAAGAGCTGGAACCAACTCTCAATACACTTCCAACTCCGTCAAAACTAACAGCCCTCCCCAACCCATCCTTTCCATCAGTAAAAGTTACATAACTATTCAAAAGAGTGTTCCCATTCCCAGACCCATCATCAAAATTATCCTCAAACTTCCAATGCCCTGACAAATCCGACAAAGAAACAACATTCCCTGTAACTCCTCCTCCAAAAATTTCATTAAGCCAATATGGAAAACTAAAAACTGACACCAGCGTCAAAGATAAAACTAAAATCAAAGCTAACAATACACTCTTTTTCATCCCAAACAAAGCAAAAATATCTTTAAATAAT
>JACQIA010000013.1 GCA_016198705.1 Candidatus Aenigmatarchaeota archaeon | reverse complement strand
TTATTATCATTTATAATATTTAAAGATATCATTTTTAGTCTTTACCAACCTTAAGTTAACAGTATCAAAATTACATAAATTTATCTTCTATTACCAGACCACAATTTTCACACAAGCCATCATGTTCATTTATTTTCATACCATTCATGCAAGAAGAGCACAACATGCAAGTATTTCTGGAATACATTGGCAAGTCACTTTACACTTTATTTTCTTTGAGGCTAGATAACTTTAGCATTTAATGATTAAAAAAGGATTGAACACTTCAACAACAATAATTTCTGCGATAATGCCATATATTATTTTCTGATTTAAATGAGGAAGATTCTTGTTACAGGTGCAACAGGACAAATCGGTTCTGAATTAGTCCCCGCATTGAGAACAAAATACGGAGCCGAAAATGTCATAGTAGCAGGGCACAGAAGAACGCCCCCGTCAACTTTAGGATATGGGCCGTATACAACCATTGATGTTACAAAATACGACCAAATTGAAAATGCAATAAGAGATTATGGAATAACCCACATATTCCACCTCGCTTCCCTTCTTTCCGGAGAAGCCGAAGAGCATCCAGAAGTGGCATGGGATGTGAATTTCAACGGGACACACAATGTTCTAGAAGTAGCAAGGAAAAATGGAGTGAAACAGGTAGTTTATCCAAGCTCAATTGCAGCTTTTGGCCCAGAAACGCCGCGAGATAATACACCGCTACTAACAATCCAACGGCCAAAATACTTGTACGGGATATCCAAAGTGGCAGGGGAACTGCTGGGCTATTGGTACCACGGCAAATATGGACTAGATGTAAGAGGTGTAAGATTTCCAGGGATAATAAGCTGGAAAGAAGAGTTGAAACTTTTGCTAGACGGCCTTCCTCCAGGAACTACAGATTACGCAGTTTTAATTTACTATGCAGCATTGAAAGAAGGGGAATACACAAGCTATCTTAAACCAAACACCGCTCTTCCTATGATGTACATGCCAGACGCCATAAAGGCTTTGATAGATTTGAGCGAGGCTGACGGCTCAAGATTAAGACACCGGACGGACTTTAATGTCAATGCAATGAGTTTCACTCCTGAAGAATTAGCATCATCAATAAGGAGGAGGATTCCGGCATTCAAGATGCATTATCAAGTAGTTCCAAAAAAGCAAGCTATAGCAGACTCATGGCCTCGTTCTTTAGATGATTCTGAAGCTAGGGAAGAATGGGGATGGGAACCATCATATGATATAGATTCTATGACAGATGACATGCTCGAAAACTTAAAGAGGAAGCTTCAATTAGAGGTTATGATTCCTGGGAGGTGAAAATAGTGACAAAAATGGCTAAGTTTGAATGCTCAAGTTGCGGTTCGACAAGAAACGCACCTGCAGATTCTAGGCAAACATGTTGTGGACCAATGAAAAGAACAGGTTAATTTATTTTTTTACCTTTTCTTGAATTTCTTCATCAGAAACAGGACAAACCATTTCTGTAGTGTTGATATACGTATAGGCAGAATAGACAGCCAACACAACCTCCCCGGCACCAGTAATTGCCTGCTTAAACCTTGTGTCAACTACATCTCCAGCAGCAAATACACCAGGAACGTTGGTCTTAGCCTCCCTATCTATGGCAATCTCCCCCTTTTCATTTGTTTTTACACCCAATGACTTTGCCAATTCCGACTGGGGATCAGCTCCAATTTCTACGAAAAGCCCGTCCAGCTTGAATTCCTTACCTCCTTTATAGGGTTTGTCAAATATCACATGAGTAACCCTTTCATTTCCTTTAATCTCCTTTATGTTTGTATTGTTTATGATTTCCATCTTGCCTTCTTTTATTTTTTCTTCTATCCTCCTGCCATTAATAGGCTCGGCTCGAATCTTCTCACCGCGATAAATTATGTAGATTTTCTTTGCCCATTGAGTTCCTAACAAGGCTTCTTTGGCCGCAGAATCACTTCCGCCCACAACACCTATAATTTTATTTTTGAAGAAGAACCCATCGCAAAGCATGCACGTATGCACGCCCTTGCCAGCAAACTCCTTCTCACCAGGTACGTTTAATTCCCTATGCTTCATTCCAGTTGCAAAAATGACAGCTTTCGACTGGTATTTTTTCCCATTGTCTGTAAAAACATCAAAACAGTTCCCATGCATTTTCACTTGAGCCACTTTCTCTTCTTTGATTTCCACAAACTCTTTATAATCGAGTGCATGTTCTTTCAACTTATCTGCAAGTTCCTGCCCAGTTAGGCGTATAAACCCAGGATAATTTTCCACCACATCAGTAAGGATTATCGTGCCTCCAAGAAGCTCCCCTAATACCAAAGTCTTCAGCTGCATTCTTCCAGCATACATCGCCCCTGCATAACCCACTACCCCGCCGCCTACAATTATCAAATCATAGAGTTGATCGACCATTCTATTTATTTCATTTTTAAAGAATAAAAATTAGAATTTATTTCCCGCCAAACACAGTATAGTGCCAGGACTTTACTGCTTCGCCAGTCAAATCAACATAAACATGCTTAATTCTTGTATATTCTTCGAATGAATACGACGACAAATCTTTGCCGAAGCCCGATTGTTTAAATCCACCATGCGGCATTTCTGATGCTAAAATTCCGTGCTCATTTATCCAAACAGTTCCAAAGTCTAATTTATTTGCAACCTTCATGCAAGCAGCTATATCTTTTCCATAAACAGATGCAGCTAATCCATAATCAATGTCATTCGCATCTTCAATTGCATCATCAAGTTTTTCATAACTGTAGACTGCGATAACAGGACCGAAAATCTCATCTCTGCAGACAGTCATGTCTTGTGTTGTATCTTTCAATATGGTTGGTTCTAAGAAATAGCCTTTCTTCAAATGTTTAGGTCTACCACCGCCAGCAATAATCTTACCTCCATCATCAACACCTTGTTTAATAAATCCTTCAACCCTATCCCTCTGCCTTTCTGATACCAAAGGTCCCATATCGGTTGATTTATCCAAAGGATTACCCAATCTAAACTTCTTTGCCTTCTCAACCATCCTATGCACAACTTTTTCATAAATGCTTTCATTGATTATCACTCTAGTCACTGCAGTGCAATCCTGTCCTGTATTCCAGAAACCGCCAACTACTGCTCCTTGAGCCACAGTTTCTATGTCAGCATCTGGTAAAGCTATCAATGGTGCTTTCCCTCCCAATTCCAAATGAAGTCTTTTGACATTATTAGAAGCCATTTGCATTATCTTCTTGCCAGTATTAGTATCTCCAGTTAAAGCGATCATATCCACTTTCTTGCTGCTTGCCAATTCACTTCCGATTACTTCACCAGGACCTGTTACAACATTGAAAACTCCTTTAGGCACGCCAGCCTTTTCAACCATCTCTGTAAATTCCAAAAGTGTTAATGGTGTATAGCTAGCGGGTTTGATTACTAACGAGTTGCCAGCTGCTAATGCAGGTGCAATCTTCCATACAGCAATATACAAAGGATAATTCCATGGTACAATAGCAGCAACAACACCCAAAGGCTCACGTCTGATTATGCTAGTCCCCATTCCTGAATATTCCGTAGCAGACCTCCCTTCTAAAATTCTAGCACACCCAGCAAAAAATCTCAGATTGTCAATGATGAATGGTATATCCGAATCTCTGCTATATTTGATTGTCTTGCCAACATTCATTGATTCAAGCTTAGCTAGCGAATCAGCATTATCCTCAACCCAGTCAGACAACTTCCAAATTACGCGTGCCCTCTCTGCAGGCGTTTTATTGCTCCAAACACCTTTGTCAAACGATTCCCTAGCAGTATCTATAGCTGTTTTCGCGTCCTCTTTAGTTCCTTGAGGAACTTCCGTTATAACTTCTTCAGTAGTAGGATTAATTACATCAAATGTTTCTTTACTTTCAGAATCAACCCACTCCCCGTTGATATACATCCTATATTTAGAATCCATATTCTTAATTAGAAAACTACCCTAAATAATTATTGTGGTGGAATGAAAATCGTCGTGATAGGCGGATATGGTGAGATGGGAAAAATTACTGTTATAGACTTAGTTGAAACTTGTAAGAATTGCGAAATTATTGTAGCAGGCAGGGATAAAAGAAAAGCTGAAAGTTTTGCAAAATCATTCAAAAAGAAAAATGTGAAAGGTGTTCAAATCGATGTCAATAACCATAAACAACTTCTTTCAATTCTGAAGAATTCCGATGTTGTAATCAACTCGACACAGTACTACATGAATCTGAAGGTTATGAAAGCTGCTCTTGATGCAAATGTAAACTATGTTGACTTGGGGGGATTATTTCATATGACTAAAAAACAATTAAAACTTCATAAACGTTTCAAAAGAAAAAATTTGATTGCAATTCTTGGTTGCGGTGCCACTCCTGGAATAACAAATATAATGGCAGCTTATGGTGCTAGGTTTCTTGATAAGATAGATTCTATTCACGTTCAATTCGCTGACGAGGATTACACAAATTATAACATGCCATTTGTAGTCCCATATTCTATGTATACAATTTTTGATGAATTTATGAAAAAACCAGCCGTGTTTCAAAATGGAAGAATTAAATTTGTAGAGCCCTTGAGTGGAATGGAAGAGATTAAATTCCCATCACCTGTGGACAAAGCAGCATGCTTCTATACATTGCATTCGGAAGTTGCTACATTCCCCGTTGCATTCAAGGACAAAGGTATAAAAAATTGTAGCTTTAAAGGTGGATTTGATTTCGATTTTGTAAATAAAGTAAAATTCTTGATAGATGCTGGATTAGCCTCAGAGAAACCCATTAAATTCAGAGATGCAGAAATTGTGCCTCGAGATTTTACTGTAAAGATTTTAAATCAATTGATCCCATCAGAAAAAATTAAAGTGAATGACATAGAATTTTTGAGAGTTGAACTTACTGGCTATAGTAAAAACACGAAGAAGCGAATTGTAGTATATTGCAAGGCTGTTACTAACAAGAAATGGAATCTATCTGCAGGTTCTTGGGATACTGGAGTACCGCCATCTATTGCAGCCCAGATGATAATTAATGGACAAATAAATCAGGCAGGAGTGTTACCACCAGAGATGTGTATCAATCCAGAAATTTTCTTCAAGGAACTAGCGAAAAGAAATATGAAAGTTTATAGTGTATTTAGGTGAAATGTCCGACATGGGACACACGTCTTGTTAATCCTGTATGTAATGTGAAATGTTTACCTAAACTAGATTTTGGAACTAACGCGTTTGGTATGGCCTCTTCAAATGCCTCTAAGGTTTTATGCAAGTCTTCTTTCGAATGAGAATAACATACATACATAGGTTCACCATTGTCTTCGTCAAGCATCACCCCACGCTTGAGCAATTCAAATTGTAATCTTGCAAACGTATCTGTATCTACATGTTTCCAGTCTCTGTATTCTTGAAATGCCTTACCAGCTTTTGTAAAGTAAAATTGAAACATCGAAGGATAACCTTGCACGACATGTGATATACCCCTTTCTGTTAAAATTTCATGAACTGTCTTCATCAAAGCATTTCCATAGGAATATATGTGCTTGAACACTTTTGGTTTGAGTAGTTTCAAGGTTGCCAAAGTTGCAGCGAGAGATACAGGATTACTGGCATAAGTGCCACCGTGAACCACTTTCCCAGGAGCCAACATCTCCATAACTTCTTTTCTGCCTGTTATGCATGATATAGGATAACCATTGCTCATTGACTTTGCAAATGTTGCCAAATCTGGTTTTACTTTAAAAACTTCTTGGGCCCCGCCTGGTGCAAGCCTGAATCCTGTCTTAACTTCGTCCATGATAAAAACTATACCATGCTCGTTGCAAAGTTTTTTCAAGTGTTTCAAAAAGCCTTTCTTAGGGTTTATCACCCCAGCATTGGCCATTATAGGCTCACATATAATTGCCGCCACTTCGTCCGCATGCCTCCTAACCAATCTCTCTATCCCTTCGAAATCGTTCCATCTTGCAGTTATTACCAAATTCTTAATTGGATGTGGAATTCCTAATGACATTGGCACAGTTCTAACATCTTTTGTCAATTTCTCTAATTTGATATCGGTTGAAAATAGAACATAGTCGTGATGCCCATGGTAATGCCCTTCAAACTTTATTATCTTGTCTTTCTTAGTAAACGCCCTAGCAATTCTGATTGCAGTCATCGTTGCTTCAGTTCCAGTATTAGCATATCTCACCATCTCAGCGCATGGAACCATCGACAAAATTTGTTTTGTTACTTTTATTTCCAACTCATTATCCAATGCATATACCAAGCCTCTGTCTTCATACTTGTGAACAAAATTGGTAATAGGCTTGTAGCTATGTCCTAAGATTACTGGGCCAAATGCTAACCTGTAATCAATATATTCATTCCAGTCTACATCCCATAAATGAGAACCTTTCGCTCTATCGATGAAAATAGCACATGGCGCAAACGTAGGACAAATGGTATGCCAGAGTCTCGTATTTGAGCTAACACCATAAGGAATTATCTTGAAGGCTTCAGAGTACAGTTTCATAGATCTTTTAAAACCTTTATGTTTCAATATCATTACTAATAATTTACTTTCTTATAATAAATTTTAACTTAGCTTTTTAATAAATCATAAGTAATTACACTTTTGTGGGCAATTGCAACAAATAACCCAAAATAATCAAAACTATGCCTGATATTGCTAAAACTTTCTCTCTTCCCATCGCTTTAATAACCAATTTATCTATTTTACGTTCTCTCATTACTCGGGTATGAACCAATATAACACTTATGCCAACTAAAATTTTGCCAATCATATCTAATGTAAACCCAATAAGTTCGATTACAATCAAAATCACCTATATCCTAATAAATATTTATTGCTTTTATATTTACAAATTCTTTCAATCCGTAATGAGACAATTCTCTGCCAATGCCAGATTTCTTTATTCCGCCAAATGGCAATCTAGGATCGCTTTTAACTATACCATTAACAAAAACTGCACCTGCTTGTAAAGCTCTGGCAACTCTTATAACCCCTTCTTCATTAGTGCTCCAAACACTAGCTCCCAACCCAAATTCAGAATCATTCGCAACTCTTATAGCTTCCTTTTCATTTTTTACAACAATTATCGGTGCTACAGGTCCAAACACTTCTTCTTTAACAACTTTCATGTTTTTTTTGACATTTGATAAAATAGTTGGTTCATAGAAAAATCCCCTACCTTCAATTCTCTTTCCCCCAGTCAAGACAGTAGCTCCTTTGTCTACAGCATCTTTAACTTGCGCTTCCAACAATTGTCTCTGTTGTTCGTTTACTAACGAACCAACATCTGTATCTTGCTCCAATGGATTTCCAACCTTCAAAGCCTTGGTAAATTCAACAAATTTTTCTGTAAATTCTTCAGCAATCTCTTTAACTACAATAAATCTTTTTGCAGCAATGCAACTTTGGCCAGAATTAATCAATCTTCCTTGCGCAGCACTTTTGCATGCAAACTGTATATTAGCATCTTCCAAAACAACAAAGGGATCACTACCACCCAATTCCAGAACAAATTTCTTGATGTATTTTCCAGCTAACTGCCCAACTCTAGAACCAACTCCAACGCTACCAGTAACAGTAACTCCATTAATCAAATCGCTTCTAATTAATGAAGCAACAAGTTTATGGTCGGTAATAATTGTTCTGAAAACATTTTCAGGAAAACCAGCTTCTTTAAATGCTTCTTCTATTGTTAAAGCACACATAGGAACAACATTAGAATGCCTTAAGATAGAAACATTACCAGCAGTTAATGTAGGAATGCCGAATCTCAAAGCCTGCCAAAATGGAAAATTCCACGGCATTACCGAAAGTATCACACCAAGAGGTTCAAAGGTTACTATATGTTTCTTGCCATCTGCTTGAACTAATTCCTCTTCCAACCATTTCTCCCCATTATCCGCATACACTTCAGCAGTCCATGCACATTTTTCAACTTCAGCCACACCTTGTTTAATTGGCTTGCCCATTTCTATTGTTATCAATCTTCCATATTCCTCTTTCTTTCTTCTTAACACATCAGCAAGATTTCTTAAGTAATTTCCTCTTTCTTTTATGTCTAAATTTTTCCATTCTTTAAATGCTTTTCTAGAATCTTTGCAAATTTTCACTACTTGTTCTTTAGAATACAGCTCAAACTCTTTGTTTATTTCTTCTGTTGCTGGATTAATAGAAATTATCTTTGCCAATCAACCACCTTTAAACAACTCAATATTTTTCTATTTATCAATAGGCACATCAATAATTTTGATTCCCTTATTTAATCTTCTATTCTATCCTACTGGCATTAACTGGTTCAGGTCTAATCTTCTCACCTCTATATATCATGTAAACTTTTTTTGTCCATTGTGTTAGTAATAAGGCTTCTTTTGCCGCAGAATCACTGCCACCAACCACACCAATAATTTTATTTTTATAGAAAAAACCATCGCAAAGGGCGCACGTATGCACACCTTTGTTTGTAAACTCTTTTTCACCTGGCACTTTCAATTCCCTATGCTTCATACCGGTTGTGAAAATTATCGTCCCTCCTACAATTTCACCTAACACCAAAGTCTTCAGCTGCATTCTTCCAGCATACATAGCTCCTGCTAATCCTACTACACCACCGCCAATGATAATTGAATCGTAAATATTATTCACCCTCACTTCAAACCAAAATGTAACTCAATTAAAAATTATTTTCCCGATATAAATCGATTACTTAGTATCGATCTGCGCACGCTGCAACTTATTAGAGTAGTCTATGTAAACTGTTTTTTCTTCAGAAAATTCCTCCACACCAGCCCATCCAGCCTCCCGTGTCTGCCCAGAACTCTTCACCCCACCAAACGGCAAATGCACCTCAGCTCCTATGGTTGGAGCATTAACGTATGTAATCCCCGCTTCTATCTTTTCTATAGCTTCAAATGCAGTTCTAATATCATTAGTATAAATTGAAGAGCTCAATCCGTATTCGACAGAATTTGCAGCCTTTATAGCTTCATTCAAATTTTTCACAGGAATTAAAGATACAACTGGTCCAAAAATCTCTTCTTTCGCAATCTTCATGTCAATTGCTACATCAGTAAACACAGTTGGTTGAAAGAAAAATCCATTTAACTTCGGAATCTTGCCGCCACAAATAAGCTTGCCACCTTCTTCCATGCCGATTTTGGTGTATCTTGCGCTTTTTTCTCGTGCCGCTTTATTAACCAATGGTCCGACATCGGTTCTTGGGTTTAACCCAGAACCAAGCCTTAATTTTTTAACCCTCTCTACCAGGGTCTTCTCAAACCTTTTCCTTATCGTTTCATGAATTATTACTCTGCTTGTAGCAGTACACCTCTGTCCTGTAGTTCCAAACGCCCCCCAGATAACACCGTCCAATGCAAGTTTCAAGTTCGCATCATCCATAATTATCATCGCATTTTTACTTCCTAACTCCAAACCAACTTTTTTAATCCCCGCCTCTTTTACAATTTGTTTGCCAGTGTCTCTATTGCCAGTGAAGGATATGCCTCTGACTTTCTTGTGCTTAACCAAATGCATACCAGCTGTGTTTCCAGGGCCAGTTACTAGATTCACCACTCCATCAGATATGCCAGCTTTAGTTAGAATTTTCATTAATTCTATAGCGCATAATGGAGTATCGCTGGAAGGCTTCCAAACTACTGTATTACCGCAGATCAATGCCGGAGCTAATTTCCAGGCTGGAATTGCAATAGGAAAATTCCATGGTGTTATTATGCCAAATACACCAACAGGTCTCCTTATAGTCATAGCAAATTTATCTCTTAATTCGCTTGTTGTTGTATGTCCGAATAGTCTTCTGCCTTCGCCGGCAAAATATTCAAAGGTGTCGATAGCCTCTTGCACATCGCCGCGGGTTTCCAGCAAGATTTTTCCCATCTCTTTTGTCATCAATCTTGCTAGCCTTTCTTTATTTACTCTAAGTAATTCTACTATCTTGAACAAAATTTCCCCTCGTTTAGGGGGCGGAATTGAGCTCCATTTGCCAAACGCATCTTCTGCAGCATCCACAGCTTTATCAATATCGTCTTTAGTTCCCTGCTGGAATTTGCCAAGAATTTCCTTTGGGTTAGCGGGATTTATTCTGTAAAATGTTTCAGCGGATTTAGAATTAAGCCATTTACCGTCTATGAAAAGCTGGTAAGTTTTTGTCATTATATCTAATTAAATATATACCAATTTCGAAATAAATTCGTTTACTTACAATTTCAAATGGGGCAGCATCGTAGCACTCATCTCAGCAAACCTTCTCTCCACATAATGAAGCCAATTCTTGCCATATGGCAAATAAATGGAAACTTTGTAGCCTTTCTTAATTAACCCCCCAGCTGCATCATCCATGCCAAATAAAAATTGGAATTCCACATCCCTTTTGAATTTCTTATTCATTTCAACCGCAATTCTGATCAATTCTTCATCATGTGTAGCTAGAGCAAAGCTTTTAGAATTCTTAAACAAGCATATCATCAATTTCTTGTAATTATCTCTAATGTCCTTTAAAGTTTGGAATGCAATTCCCGCGTCTTCATGATATACCCCTTTCACCAATCGTATTCTGCCGTTTTTAGATGCTATGTTAATCAAATCACCCTCGCTCCTTTTCAAATTTGCCTGTATAACAATGCCAATATTTCTGTATTTCTGCAGCAATTTTAGAAAGACTTCTATAGTGTCTTTTATGTAATCATGGCTTTCCATGTCCAGCCATACAAAAATATTTTCCTTGTTGGTTGCGGTAACTATCTGCTCTAAATTTAGCATGAAATAACCTTTCCCTATATCCAACCCCAATTCCGTTCCCTTTACAGTTATGCTGGCATCCAGCTTGTTTTTCTTTATCTCCCCAGCAACCCGAATGTATTCTTCCACGACACCTTCAACAGGAGATTTTTCTTTGAAATGCTCCCCAAGAACATTAATCATTACAGACAAACCTTTTCTGTTTAACTGCCTAGTAACTCTAATGGCTTCGGATAATTTCTCCCCAGCAACCCAAGTCTTTACCAATTCTTTCAAAATTTCATTTACGTCTGTCATTTAACGCACGATATTGTTTCTATGATAATCCTTGCAGCCAGATGGGATGTCATATCTTGCATATCATAATCAGGACAAACTTCCATAACGTCAAATCCTATAATCCCCAGTTTTGCAATCTCCGTCATTAAATAAAGCAATTGATTGCTAGTCAAACCAGCCGGCACAGGCGAGCTTACACCTGGTGCAAATGCAGGATCAATGACATCCATATCAAGCGAAACATAAACGTTATCACTAACTCTATCCCTTACCTTTTCAACAACCTCTTTTAAGCCCATCGCCTCAACACCAATTGATGAAATCGTCTTAAGATACTTCCTCCGCACATTTACTAATTCTTCAGGTTCCGGCGCCCTAATGCCAATCTCTATGCTCGAACTAAAATCAATATTTTTATACTCAGCAATATCGCAAACCACCGAACCATAGTATTCCTTAGATGAGCAAATGAAATCAGGATGCGAATCTATATAGACAATACTTATATCTTCCCTTAATTTGTCAATCCCCTTCAAGACTTCAGCTGTAATCGAATGGTCCCCGCCAATGGTTACTGGTATCTTATCTTCACCAACAATTTTCCCAACAACTTTAGATACGTCACCTTTCGAGATGTTGCCATAGTCATAAATATTCTTATTCATCGGGCAAATCTGCGATAACGCAACCGTCTTCATACCTTTCCTTTCAAACACCTCCCTTTCGTTCGAAACTTTTCTTATAGCATCCGGAGCTTTGCTGCAGCTTTTTCTTCTCGCATAAGAACCAGTCTCATCAGGCACCCCAACTAGTACAACATCAGCCTTGTCAAGACTATCTGTATTAGCCCAAGCGAACTTCATGATATTAATTTTACCAGGAAACAAAATATAATTAATGAAACCAGTTATTAGGGTAACCCCCCCGGGTCCAAAGGCCAAGGCAATTGTCAGAAGAAACGATAAGGTGCAGTCAAATTCTATCAACCACGTCTATCCATTGGTGATCAAAAAAGCCGCTGGAGTCAACTTTGAAGATGTAGATGGAAATCGATACTTAGACTTTAATTCTGGCATTGCTGTGATGAATTTTGGCCATGAAAATCCGAAGATTGCCAACGCAATATACAAACAATCCAAAATTGAAACCCACGGCGCTTTTCTAGATTTTTACGAAGAACTGCCTGTTAGGTTTTCCGAAGAATTGGTAAAACTTTTTCCTGGTTCAATGAAATTAAACCGGGTGTTCCTTTCTAACTCTGGCACAGAATCTGTAGAAGCGGCGATTAAATTATCCAGATATTGCACAAAAAAGAAGTGGTTGGCATCATTTTCCGGCGCCTTCCACGGGAGAACCATGGGTTCATTGAGCTTGACCTATGCTAAAAAAGTGCATAGGGAAGGATTCGATCCATTCCTCCCAGTCGTACATTTGCCATATTCCAATCCATACAGATGCCCTGTTGGGGCAAAAGATAATTGCGCCGATGCTTGTATCGAAGAAATAAACGATATTTTAAGAAAGAATGGTTTGTCTAATGAGATAGCCGCATTGTTTATAGAGCCAATTCAGGGCGAGGGTGGATATGTTGTTCCAGAAGAAGGTTTTATAAAAGAAATTAGGAAAATTTGCAGTGAAAACGAAATTTTGCTTGTTGATGATGAAGTGCAAAGTGGTTGTTATAGAACTGGTAAATTCCTTGCTATAGAGCATTTCAATGTCAAGCCTGACATAGTATGTTTGTCTAAAGCTTTAGGCGGTGGTTTGCCATTGGGTGCAACAGTTTTTAATGAGAAATTGAACACTTGGCCTCCTGGAAGCCATGCAAGTACGTTTGGCGGTAATCTGACTGCTTGTGCAGCAGGGTTGGAAGTAATCAAACTTATGGAGGATAAAAAACTAGGGCCAAATGTCATCAAGAAAGGAAATTACATAATGAAATTTTTGAAAGATCTGCAGGAAGAATCAAGAGCCATAGGCGATGTTAGAGGTATAGGTTTGATGATTGGCATTGAGATTGTGAAAGACAAAATAACGAAAGAACCCGACGGAAAACTTAGGGATAAAATAGTTTACAAAGCGTTTGAGAGAGGACTTTCACTTTTGGGCGCAGGCGAATCTGCGATTAGAATTGCCCCGCCTTTGATAATCGCTAAGTCAGATATTGATTATGGGTTGGAAATTTTGTCTAATGTAATTAAAGACGTAGGTTAATTAAAAAAGCAATAAAGCAAGTGCAGAGACTACTATCAATGTCACCACATCTGCAATCGAAGTTGACATAGGGATCAAGAAATTATTAGGGTCTTCACCTCTTTTAAATATAATTATCCCGCCAATAACTGAAATTACAAACAATATGCCTACTATGGTAATTGAAGAAACTAGTCCTATAAAAATTATTTTTAGTGCAAACATCAAGTCAAATTGAAAGCCTTTGACAGCTGATAAAAATAAAGCTAACAGGGAAAGATATAATACGGAAGCTATTGCAACTTTTATCTTGGCGTGCAGTAATATTTTAACAAAATTAGACTTCCAGGGGGTTCCTTTAATCTTGCCTAAAAATAGGCCTGTGGTAAATTTAGAGGCTATCGTACTACCCAGCTCGCCTATAATGCCATTAAGTGCTGGTACCATTATAACTAATGGAATTAAAAATGATAACTTATCAAATATAGAACGCAAAGCTAGACCAGCAAATGGTGCTAAAATAACCGATAGAAAAAGAACAGGGATACTGTCCTTGACAATTTCATGAATTAAATGCGATCTTGGACCATACTCTTTCATGTAGAATAGGGTTTCCTTGGACACAAAATGCTTTTTGTGTATATGGTGTAAAATTTTATGATGCTCCTTTCTTGGGATTTTTACTATTCTTTTTCTCAATTCCAGGCTAATATGTTTGGCTTTGGCCTTCATAGAAAAATCACCACTACAGATGCTAGAATTAATGACATAATTCCAATGATATCTCCTAATGTTGTGATATAGGGGCCCATGATGTTGTTAGGGTCGTAGCCTTTTCTAAAGAACCATATGGAGAAAATTATTGTTACTAAAATCATTATAGGACTGCTTATCATAGCCGCCAGCAAAGATATGAAAATTATTTTCGTATTCAGAGTGTTGAAAAAAATAAACTCAAAAAAATAGGCCATCAAGCCTAAAAGCAAGCTAACAATTAAAGATAAGACGATGCCTGCAATTGCATTACCAACGAGTATGCGATGTGTTTTGAAATTAGGTTTTACTACACCAAGAAACATACCTGCTGCCAATCTGCTGGCTAGTGAACTTGATATGCTTCCATTGATTTCTAGGAAACCCGGAATTAAAATTAGCATGCTTGGTATCAATTCCAACAGATTTAAGCCGATGGCGAGGATAACCCCAGCTGCTATGCCTCCTGTTATGGATACTATTTCTATAGGAATGGATTCTTTGAAATCTTTGCTTAACACTAATAATAATTTCTTTCTTATTAAATTAAACTGAATAAGTAATCTATGCAAATTTAATTTATCCTTAAGACAGCTGTATTGCATATGTTAGCTGTGCATATCTTTAAATTATGCGTACCTTCCGACAATTATTCTTCTGTAGCAGGATTGATTGAATTTTCATTGTAAATTGCTTTATTTAATTGCACTGCTTTTTACAAGCTTCTTGAAATCCATTATTTTTCCCACCTGTTTTTTATCAAGTAATTTCATCTCCAGTACAACTTCTTCGATTGTTTTATTTTCTTTATAAGCTCTCTTCACAACTTCAGCAGCCTTGTTATATCCGATATACGGTGTCAAGGCAGTAATTATAATTGGATTTTTCTCTAGGAGTTCTTTGATTCTTTTTTCGTTGGCTTTAATTCCTTTCACACATTTTTCTGCAAATGCGCTTATCCCAGCCGCTAAGAGTTCAATGGAGTTCAGTAAATTATAAGCAACCACCGGCATCATGACATTCAATTCCAATTCACCTTCCGATGTTGCATGTGTAATAGTCGCATCATTTCCAATCACTTGATAGCAAATCATCTGCATCATCTCAGGCATCACTGGATTTATTTTCCCAGGCATGATAGAGGAACCAGGCTGTAATGGGGGTAGTGTAATTTCCCACAATCCAGTTACAGGGCCAGACGAAAGTAGCCTCAAATCATTTGAAATTTTTATGAAATTAGAAGCAATCGTTTTCAAAGCGCCACTAACTTCTAATTCAACATTTAGATTTTGCATTGAAGCAAACATATGCCTTGTTTGTTTAAATTTAAAACCAGTCATCTTGTTAATCTCTCCTATGGCAATTTTTCCATATTTTGGATGAGCATTAATTCCTGTCCCCACAGCAGTTCCGCCTAAAGGCAAATCAAGCAGATGTCTGGAAACATTCCTCAAAGTTTCAATCCTATTTAGAATAAAATAACCACTAAATTCTTGTGCTAATGTCAAAGGCACAGCATCCTGTAAGTGTGTCCTGCCAGATTTTATAATATGTTTAAACTGATTAGCCTTCTTCTCCATTTCCTTTTGATATTTTTCTAAACTAGGAATTAATAATTCTTGCAATGTGGTATATGCTGCAACATGGATAGCAGTGTGAATTGTATCATTTGTAGATTGAGACATGTTAACATGGTCGTTGGGATGGACCAACTTATAATCTCCTTTTTTGCCACCAAGGGTTTCTATCGCACGGTTTGCAATAACTTCGTTCATATTCATGTTCTGAGATACACCAGCACCAGATTGATGGGGCGGAAGGATGAATTGCTCTAAGTGGTTTCCATCAATTATTTCACTTGCAGCCTTTACAATAGCATTTCCTATTATTTTCTCTAATCTCCTAGTCTTCATGTTTGCAACGGCAGCAGCCTTCTTAATGATTGCTTGCGCTATCACGAATCTTTTTTGAAATCTCAATCCAACATTAGGATAATTTTCTATTGCCCGTTGGGTTTGAGTCCCCCAGTAAAATTCTATGGGCACTTTCACATTTCCTAAAGAATCCTTTTCAATCCTATATTTCATAATATCACTTTAGCTTTTTCCAAAAGCATCTTCCCATTCACCTGCCTACAAATTATATTTACCAGCCATTCCTTATCATTCTTTTCCAGATAGTCACTTCTCCAATGTGCCCCTCTGCTTTCTTTTCTCATTAATGCTGATCGAACAATAGCCTCGCAAACCACCAGCATATTATCAGTATCTAAGAAATCTAGCCAGCCATGGTTTCTTTTCAAACTACCGGAAACAGAAATTTTATTCGCCAATTTCTTAATTTTATTTATTTCGTTCAGTCCCAATTTAAGCATTTTCTCATCTCGTTTAACTCCAGCATATTCCCACATCACTTTTCTAACTTTTTCCTTTAACATATGCTCTGTTATTTCGAGTTTCCTACCCCTTTTGAAGGGCGATGTGATTCTTTTGTACTCTTTTTTAATTCGCGCCAAATCCATTTCTTGAAATTTCGTTTTCTTAGCTAGTTTTGCGGCAAATACACCAGCTCTTCTACCAAACACTAAAGTTTCAGCTAAGGAGTTCCCACCCAATCTATTCGCACCATGAAGTCCTGCTGATATTTCGCCAGCGACAAATAGACCTCTAGTTTTAGTTTCTGTAGTTGTTGAATTTACCTTAATGCCACCCATTGAATAATGAGCAGTAGGAGTAACCTCTATCTTCTCTTTCGTAATATCTGTTTTTGCCAATTTTAAAAATTGCTTGTACATCTTAGGTAATTTTTTCTTTATAACTTTGGGATCTAAATGTGTTATATCTAGCCAAACACCATTATTTTTGGTTCCCCTACCCTCTTCAATTTCAGTATAAATTGCCCTAGCTATAATATCCCTGGCACTAAGTTCCATTCTTTTTGCATCATATTTTCCCATGAATCTTTCACCTTTAGAGTTATACAATTTAGCTCCTTCCCCTCTAAGTGCCTCTGTTGCTAGAATTCCCCTATACTTTGCTGGAAAAGCCATTCCTGTTGGATGAAATTGTATCATCTCCATATCCTGCAGTTCAGTCCCGATTCTATAAGCCATTGCAATCCCATCGCCATAAGATTCCTCAGGATGGGTGCTAACTTTATAGACGCGTGTAAAGCCACCTGTAGCAAGGATAATAGCTTTAGCTTGGATAACGAAAAATTCTCCAGTTTTGAAATTTACACATGTTACGCCATATACAAAATTACTTTTAGCCAGAATAGACGTTACAATTATGCCATCTATATATTTTATTTTCCTTTTTTTAACTTGCTTTATTAGAGTTTTTAAAATCGCCAAGCCTGTTCTATCAGCCGCATAACATGTTCTTCTATAACTATGCGCCCCAAAATATCTTTGATCCAATTTGCCTTCATTTGTTTTATTAAAAGGCAGTCCCCATCTAGCCAATTCCAAGACACTATCTATAGCTTCTTTTACTAGAATTTCAGCCATCTTCTTATTACTCAAATAATGCCCTTCTTTTAGCGTATCTTCATAATGGATTTTCCAATTATCTTCCTTGTCTACATTGCCTAAAGCTGCGTTCACTCCACCTTCCGCATTTATAGTATGAGCTTTTCCAATCCCAGATTTGCTAATTATTAAAACTTTTACCCCAACATCAAAGGCTTCTATCGCAGCCCTTAATCCTGCCCCACCAGACCCTATTACCAAAACATCAGTATCCATTAATTTATACTGCTGCAAGTTTTCACCATAAATTAATTAATTTTATCAATCTAATACTATTATGGAAAAAGTCAAATGTACGCGTTGCGGAAGAATGGTTATTAAAAAGGAACTAATCGCTCACCAAAAGAAGGAACCGGCAATTTGCAAATATTGCTGATTATTTCCTGATAAAAACTTCAGGCAGAACCAACAGAGCTAATGAAGAAAATCCCAAAACCATTATCCAGTCATTCAATGTCAATGCAACAGTATCAAACACTGATTGCAATCCAGGCAAATAAATGATTAAAATTTGCAAAGCAACTGATAACAACACCGCCAATATCAGCATCTTATTGTTGAAAGGGCTGTTTCTGAAAACAGATTTTTTATCCGAACGTGAATTGAAAACCAGTATAAGTTCAAAAATAACAATGGTAGCAAATACCATAGTCCTCGCCTTTTCCAAGCCTGCCGGCAGCGATAGTAAAAATACGCCAAATGTCGCAATTGTGGAAAGTATTCCAGCTGCAAGAATGAATGGTATAGATTTCTTCAAAAATTCTTTGCTAGGTTTTCTGCTCATTATGCCCTTCTCTTTCGGGTCTATGCTTAAGGCTAAAGCAGGCAAACCATCTGTTACCAAGTTTATCCATAAAATTTGCAAAGGCAATAATGGCAAAGGAAAGCCCGCTAGCAATGTTAATACAATAAGTGCGACTTCACCGATATTGGCCGCGAGCAAATAGCGAACAAACTTTCTAATATTATCGAAAATACCCCTGCCTTCTTCAATTGCATTAACAATAGTTGAAAAATTGTCATCTAACAAAACCATGTCAGATGCTTCTTTAGCCACGTCGGTTCCTTTGATTCCCATTGAAATGCCGATATCAGCTTTCTTCAGCGCCGGAGCATCATTCACACCATCCCCGGTTACAGAAACTATCAAGCCTTTCTTCTTGAGTGCGTCTACTATTCTCAGCTTATGTTGCGGTGAAACACGGGCAAAAATTGACACCTCATCTAACAGCATATACAAATCCTGGTCATCCATTTTATCGACTTCCTCCCCTGTAACAACTTTGCTAACAACACCTACCTCGTTTGCAACAGCCTCTGCGGTTAATTTGTGGTCGCCTGTAATCATGATGACTCTAATACCAGCCTGTTGACAAATCTTGATGGCTTCTTTGGTTTCCTTTCTTGGGGGGTCTATCATGCCTGCCAAGCCAACAAAAACTAAATCTCCCTCCACCTTTTCCAAATTATAATTCTTGTCCAACTTTCTGTAGGCGAATGCAAGAACCCTCAAGCCGTTGGAAGCAAACTTTTGCGTTACTTCTAGGATTTTTCCTTTCTTGTCCTTTGTCATTTTTCTGCCAAAGCTGTCGTGCGAACATTTATCTAAGATAATTTCAGGGGCGCCTTTTGAATAAGCAAACAAATCACTGTCTACGGCATTTACAGTTGTCATCATCTTCCTTTCAGAGCTGAACGGTATTTCGTTTATTCGTTTATAGTCGTCTTTCAACTGGGCTTTGGCTGCTAAGACCATCAATGCCGCTTCTGTAGGGTCGCCAATAATTTTGCCATCTGATAATACCGCATTATTGCAAAGTTTAGATATTCTTAAAAGCTGCGTCAAATGTTTGTTTTCTTTAGGGTTGATCTTTTTTCCGTCTAATGAAAATTCCCCTTCTACCTTGAACCCAACACCGCTTACGTCAATAATTTTAGTTTCGAGATAAATTTTTCGTACAGTCATTTCATTTGAAGTCATAGTGCCTGTTTTATCAGCCGCGATTACATCTACAGACCCGGCAGCCTCGGCAGCGCCTAGCCTTCTTATTATCGCATTGCTTTTAGCCAGCTTCTGTGTGCCTAATGCCAACGTCAGTGAAATCACAGCAGGCAACCCTTCAGGCACTGCTGCAACAGCCAGACTAATACTTGTCAACAGCATTTGTGTAATCTCCAGACCTCTGTAAGTTCCTACTACGAAGAGCATAAATGCAATTCCAATAATCACCACACCTAGATTTCTCCCGAGCTTATCAAGTTTTATTTGCAAAGGTGTTGATTCCTCGGCTTCCTGCAAAGAAGCAGCAATTTTTCCTAATTCCGTATTCATGCCAGTTGCAACTACAACACCCTTCGCCCTGCCAGTAGAAGCTAGCGTTCCCATAAACGCCATGTTTTTCCTTTCTTGTATAGGGACATCTGAGATAACATCGGTGATTTTCGATACAGGAGTAGATTCTCCAGTCAATGACGCCTCATCAGTCTTGAAGTTGATTACTTCTACTAACCTTATATCGGCTGGTATTCTCTCTCCAGCTTCGGTAATTACAATATCACCCGGTACTAGTTGGTCAGCAGGAATCTCGTCTTCCTTACCATTTCTTGCAACACGTACCTTGGAAACCAAATATTTCTTCAAACTTTCCATAGCCTTTTCGGCCTTGTATTCTTGGTTAAACCCTAATAGAGCATTTAAAATTAGAAGTATTGTTATTGCCACAGCATCTAGCAATGATTCTATAACTAATGACACGAACGCGGCAAACACCAAAAGCAAGACCAGTATGCTCTTGAATTGAGCCAAAAACATGGAGAGTATAGTTCTTCGTTTCTTCGATGCGATTGCATTCTTCCCGTACTTTAATAGCTTATTTTCTGCTTTCTCCTGAGTTAACCCATCTTTACTGCTGTCTAAAGCCTTTAAAACAGAAGAAATGTCTTGACTATGCCATTTATCCATAATAAGTGATATTAACTTGTCGAACCAAATTAATTATGTAAATTATGAAGGAAGAATTCTTGTTGGGTAAAATTACACTATCAGCTTTTATAGCAATGATTCTTTCATTGCAAGTTGCCTTTGCTCATGGTGCTGAAGAAGAAACTAGTGAAATATTCCAGCTCAGCAAAATGCAAATAGTAATCTACGCATTCTTAACCGTAGCAGTGTTATCCATTGCAGCAATACTCTTGAAATCTAAAATGAACGATATCTCCAAGAAGATAATTTTTGTATTGATTGCTATAGTTGTCATAGCTGTAACTGTTTACTTGGTCGGTTCGACAATTTATACCAATCTAAAATCTGTTACACATGGGCCAGTGCATTGGCATGCTGAAATAGAGTTTAGGATATGCAATGTAGAATACGGGCTTCCTCATGAGGAAATAGCCGCAGATGAGCCTTTGCATACGCATGGCGATGGCTTGATACATATTGAAACTACGCCATTATCTTTAGAAGATGTGAATTTGCACAGATTTTTCGAAACTATTGGCGGAGAATTCACTAAAACCTCTATATCATTTCCATCGAATAAAGGGATGATCAGTGCAAAGACTGGTGAATTATGCAATAACAAAATAGGCGCTTTAAAGATGTTTGTCAATGGCAAGTTAGAGCCCAAGATGGACGAATATGTGATAGCTCCAGTAGAGGCTGGGGAGAAGATGGATAAAATATTGATTGTGCTTGATTGATATGTCGATAGCATTACCCTCATTATTCACTGTAATAGCGGCTGCAGCCGTGGATTCAATAAATCCATGCGCTATAGGTGTGCTGATTTTCTTCATTTCAGTATTCTTAGCTACAGTTGGCACTAGAAACAAAAGAAAGCTTTTATACCTAGGTTCAATTTACATCGGCGTTATTTATAGCATTTACTTTTTAGCTGGTGTTGCTTTAGCTGCAACGTTTGCAGTAATTCCTAATTTTATCGCGCAGTATGTTTCATTAGTATTAGGTACCCTAGTCGTATTTTTCGGTTTGATAGAAATAAAAGACTTTTTCTGGTATGGACAGGGCATTTCACTTTCCATATCCCCAGACCAGGCAAAAAAGATAGATAAGATGCTTAAAGGGAAGTTGAGTGTTGGACTCATGATAACACTTGGAGCATTTGTGACAGCTGTTGAATTGCCGTGTACAGGAGGACCTTATTTGGCTATATTAAACCTTTTGTCTTACAATTTTGATATACAAGCACTTCTTCTTCTACTGCTATACAATTTCATATTCGTCTTGCCGCTAGTGGTAATCCTTCTTTCAGTATATTTTGGCATAACGAAGATCGCAGCCATCAAGAAATGGAAACAATCTTCAAGGGCTTACATCAGGCTTGGTATCGGTCTATTGCTTGTAGCATTGGGATGGTTCTTAATCCTTGTTTCAAGCGGGATTTTGGTTTTGGCATGATAGAAGTAGTTAAAAGAAGAGGCCATAAAGAAAAATTTGATGAGAGAAAGCTTTACGGGTCTGTATATGCTGCATGTAAAGTTGCGAACATGGGTGAACGGGGATGCGAAGGTGTTGCAAGTCATGTTACGAAAAAAGTAAAGGACGACTTGAGGAAAAAGAAAATAGTAAATTCTAGCAACATAGCAAATTTAGCTAAAAAGCATTTGAGGATGAAAAATAAAGACGCAGCGTTCATTTACGAGACACACAGAGATATATCTTGATTCAGATAAGTTGAATGCATGGTACAGAATATTGCCGATAAGGGGAGAAAGGTATACAAATGCAGCATATGCGGATTTGGCTATACAGATAATGCAATTGCCAAGAAATGCGAAGATTTTTGTAAAAAACATGGAGCTTGTTCATTGGAGATAACTAAGCATGCGGTTTTAAGGGGAAATTCGTAAAGAATTTATATTCTGTTTCAAATGAAATAATATGGAAAAGGCTGAATGTCCTGAATGCGGTAAGAATTTTGATACTTCAGATGCAATGAAACAGCACAGGAATGACAAGCATGCAAAACAAGAAGCTACAGTTGTAGTAAGAAAACCAAAATTAACTTTTGGAAAAGTTCTGACATATGGAATTATCCTCCTTGTAGTTGTAGGTATAGGGTATGCATTAATTTGGGCATTAACAGCACCATCTACAGGAATTGGTGCGCCAGGTTCAACGCACATCCATCAAGATTTCAAGGTGTATGTCAGTGGCAATGCAATCGATTTTTCTTTAGGCAAATACCAAAAACCTCATTTAAATGCACATGTTCATTTGGAAGGTGGAGATGGTGATTTAATTCATGTTCATGCAACTGGAGTTACAATGGAGTTCTTCTTAAAATCTTTAGGAATAAAGTTTGAAAAGGACTGTTTGACGATGGACACAGGTGATAAATATTGCAATGAAGGTGATAAAGCTCTAAAGTTTTATGTAAATAGCAAACCTAGCAGCGAATGGGAAAAATATGTGTTGAAAGACGGGGATAAAATTTTAGTTTCTTACGGCAATGAATCTGAAGATCAGATAACACAGCAATTATCTTCTGTAACTGATAAAGCCAAAAGAACGTAATTATGATACAGTTAAATTTTTATAACACCGCTATATTAATTGGAGCTATTTTAATTTCAGGCTGTATATCCCAATCACAAGTGAGCACGATGAGTGAGCAAGTTTCTTTTAAAGCAGAAGACGGCTTTGAAGTAGTCGGCAGTTTCTACAAATCAACATCTGATACAGGCGTAATTCTGTTGCACATGTTGAATAGAAATAGAAGCGACTGGAATGCATTTGCTGGGCAATTGAATAAGGAAGGGTATAATGTTTTATCAATAGATCTACGTGGACATGGACAAAGTTTGAAGAAAGGTGGGAGGACTGTAGAATGGCAGACATTTTCTGCAAAGGATTTTAATGACATGATTTTGGATGTAAAGGCTGCTAAAGAATTCCTAGAACAAAAAGGTATAAGTAAAATTAGTTTGATCGGTGCAAGTATAGGGGCTAATATAGCTTTGAACTATGCGACTGAGGATATAGAAATAAAAACTACCGTCTTGTTGTCTCCGGGGTTGGATTACAGAGGTGTTAAGATTGATGACAACGTTAGGGATTACGGCAACAGACCAATGCTCATCGTTGCCAGTGAAGATGACGAATATTCCGCCACATCATCCAAAACTATGAGTGAAAGTGCTGCAGGCAAGAAGGAATTGAAAATATATGCAGATGCCGGGCATGGAACTAAAATGTTTTCTAACACAGATTTAGATAAGGTTATAGTCAATTGGTTGGAGCAGTATGGTAATTGATCCTGTTTGCAAGATGCAAGTGGATGAAAATACTCCGATAAAAGCTGAATATAAAGGAAACACATATTACTTTTGCAGCAGCAATTGTCAGGCTGAGTTTAAAATAAATTCTAAGAAATTCGTTAAATAGTTTATGGCAATCGATCCTGTATGCGGAATGCATGTTGACGAAAACAAAGCTATCTACAAAAAAGATGTTGATGGTAGAACAATCTATTTCTGCTCTGAAACTTGTTTGAAAACCTATGAAAGACCTGAGGTGGAATTAAAGAATCTAAAAATCTTGGTTGCTTTCAGTTCCATAGTATCAATACCAGTCATCTTAATTTCATTCTTCCTAGAAATTCCGAATGAAAATTTAATTTTATTTTTACTATCTACACCAGTTCAATTCATCGCAGGCTTTAGATTCTACAAAGGAACTTTGGATGCATTGAAAGTAGGAACAGCAAACATGGATACATTGATAGCAGTAGGCACTTCATCGGCATGGCTTTACAGTACTCTAGTTACATTCTTACCAAATATTTTCCAAGGTGAGGTTTACTTCGACGCAACAGCAGTAATCATTACTCTGATTTTAACCGGCAAACTTCTGGAGGAGATAGCCAAAGGAAAGGCGTCTGCTGCAATTAAGAAATTAATGGGATTGCAGCCGAAAACTGCGAGAGTAATTAGAAATGGTGATGAGGCCGATGTGAAGATAGAGGATCTTTTGGTTGACGATATTGTTATAGTCAAGCCTGGGGAAAAGATTCCAGTTGACGGTGTTGTCATAGAAGGCAATTCTTCTGTGGATGAGAAGATGATAACTGGAGAAAGCATGCCTGTGAGCAAATCAGTAAACGATGAAGTCATCGGTGCTACGATAAACAAATCAGGCTTGTTGAAGATAAAAGCCACTAAAGTCGGCAGGGATACAGTGTTAGCACAAATCATTAAAATCGTCCAAGAAGCGTTGACTGTCAAAGCACCCATTCAAAGGCTGGCAGACAAGGTTTCATCCTATTTTGTTCCATCGGTAATAGCTATTGCAATTTTATCCTTTTTTGCATGGTTGTATGCAGGTATGGGATTTATTTTCGCTCTAACAATTTTTATCACAATCTTAATTATCGCCTGTCCGTGTGCATTGGGTATAGCAACACCAACGGCTATTTTGGTTGGAACTAGTTTAGGTGCAAATAATGGCATTCTTATCAAAGGCGGGAAAGCACTGGAAACAGCCCACAAACTCACAGCGGTTGTATTCGATAAGACAGGCACTTTGACAAAAGGCGAGCCAGCAGTTACCGATGTCAAATCAATAAACAGAACAGATGAAAGTAATGTGTTGCGATTGGCAGCGATTGCTGAAAGGGGATCTGAGCATCCATTGGGAGAAGCGATAGTAAAGAAAGCTGAAGAAATGAAAATCATGATTCCTGACGGCAATAATTATGAAACTGTTGCTGGTAAAGGTATTCAAGTAAGATATTTGAACAAACTAATTTTTGTTGGTAATAGAATTTTTATGAAGGAGCATGGGTTTAAAATAGATGAATTGGAGGCAGATATACAGAAATTGGAGGAGCAAGGCAAGACAGCAGTTATCGTTGCTTTTGGCAACATGATAGTTGGCATCATAGGAATAGCAGACACGCTAAAGCCTTATTCTAAAGATGCGGTGCAGCAGTTGAAAAAAATGAAAATTGATGTTTGGATGATTACAGGAGATAATCCAAAGACAGCACAATTCATAGCCAAAGAAGTTGGGATAGAAAATGTCATGTCAGAAGTGCTCCCACAGGATAAATCAAAGAAAGTAAAGGAGTTGCAAGAAAAAGGGTATAGAGTAGCAGCAGTTGGAGATGGAATTAACGATGCTCCTATGTTGGCTCAGGCGGATATAGGAATTGCTATAGGTTCTGGAACTGATGTTGCTTTGGAGACAGGAGATTTGGTTTTGATCAAAGATGACTTAAGGGATGTTGTGACATCAATAGATCTGAGCAGATACACCATGAGAAAGATAAAAGAAAATCTGGTTTTGGCATTTGTATATAATATTGCAGGAATACCTATTGCCACAGGCTTATTGACTGTTTTTATTCCTGGCTTCCTGTTGAATCCAATAATTGCTGGAGCGGCAATGGCGTTTAGCTCTGTTTCCGTTGTAGGTAATTCTCTGTTAATGAATAGATACAAAACAAAGATTAAAAGTTAAATACAACGGGTTCAATTAGTGGTTTAATGGTTGATAAAGAAGCTGTAATGAAGGAGTTGGAGAAGGTGGTTGATCCTGAAATAGGAGTACCAATCACGGAAATGCAACTGGTAGATACCATAGACATACAAGACGGCAACGTAACTGTAGAATTCCATATTACAACCCCCTTCTGCCCTCCTGTGTTTGCCTTAAAGATGGCTACTGATATCAAGACATTGGTTTCTAAGCTAGAAGGTGTAAAGTCTGTAAAGGTTAATGTCAACGGCCATTACATGTCTGAGCAGATAAACAAACAGATAAATGCCGAGAAAAAAGCCTAAATAAATAAAAAAAGGGAGGAAAGGAAATCTTATCTTCCGTGTTCGTATACTGCCTTAAGTGCTACTATCACTGCAGCAGGTGCTACGAAGCTGACTAAGTTTGTTAGTACAGAGCTTACAATCCCACCAACTACTGGCAGTGTCTGTAAACCAGCTGCACCAGCAACGAGCAAAGCTACTGAAGCTAATAGAAAGCTGTGTGTTTCCTTAGCACCGATGTTAATTAATCCTACTAGTAAACCTAGGACTACCAACACCAAGGCTACTAAGTTACCTGGCAGTACACCCGGAATAAGGCCTACTAGTACGGCTAAAAGAACGCCTCCTAGAAAGGCCCATTCTCCGACCTTTGACATATCTTCATTTTTCTTAGCTGCCATATTCATCTAACCTATATTTGGTTTTACAATATCTTAAAAGCGTAACTATTTATACTTTTCGCTACCCCTCGATAGTAACTATGCTGTTATATAGAAGGCCTCGAACTCATCTTTGAATTCCTCTTCCTTCACTTCAACTTTCTCAATCTTTGACCCAATAGGTCCTTTCCTGCACCAGTTCAGAACCTTTTCCAATGTCTCCTCCTTACCTTCAAACACAGCCTCCACCGTTCCATCTGGATTGTTCCTTACCCAACCTTTGATGTTAGCCTTTTCAGCTATTTTGGCAACATTATGCCTGAACATTACGCCTTGAACTCTTCCATAAACAACAACTCTATATCTTTTCTCCATCTAACCACTCTATTTTTCTAAACTTATGTTATCGTCTATTAATTAAACATTTATTTTACAATTAACTAATTGCTTTAGGTAAAAATGACAAAAGTAATTTTATTGAAGACCAGGACTTGCATATATTGCCCTGCGACTTCTAGATTATGGCAAGATTTAAAGAACCAGTACAATTTTGATTATGAGGAAATAGATGCAACAACCCCAAAAGGGCAGGAGCTGGTGATGAAATTCAGCATAATGGCTGTTCCAACAACCATAATTGAAAGAAACGGCAAGCAATCTGTTGCGTTTGTTGGCATACCTCCGCGGGAAAAGGCTGTGCAAGTGATAGGTGGATGAATGGCTAAAAAATTGAATGTTACTCAACTGGTTTTTGAGTGTGGTGTATGCAAGAGGATGTATGATGAGCCTGGTATGTGTAAGCAGTGTGATTTTATTTTAAAACCCAAGGCTTCGTAAGGTTTCGATAGCAGTTGGTTGAGGTAATGTTGCTAAAAGATAAAATTGCATTAATAACCGGCGCTAGCGGCGGTATTGGAAGTGTTACTGCTTTGAAGTTTGCTAAGGAAGGAGCTAAAGTAGGCGTTCATTATTCTGCGTCAGAAGCAAAGGCTATCGAGATTGTAAATAAAATCAAGGAACTGGGTTCAAGTGCTATGGCATTGAAAGCGGATGTTTCTAAAGCTTATGAAGTGAAAGCTATGATTCAGAAGTTTGTTGATAAGTTCAAAAGACTAGACATAGTTGTTGCGTTTGCTGGATACCCCACTGGTAGAGAAAGTTGGTTCGCAGACCCTTTGGATGTATCCGATGAGGAATTGGATAAACCATGGAACATTGATGTTAAAGGTTCCTATCATTGCATTAGGTATGCTGTACCATATATGAAAAAACAGAAATATGGGAAGATTATTTTGATAAGCTCCACGCCAGGTGTTGAGGGTGATTCTGCAGGATTGCAATTTACTATAGCAAAGGCTGCAAACAGAATTTTAGTCAAATCATTAGCGCCAATTTTGGGCAAGTACAGCATCAATTTGAATGCGATAGCACCAGGAAGCATAGCAACAGAAGCAAACATAAAAAGTTACAAGAAAAATGAAATGGAAGAATTGGTTAGAAATATTCCGTTGGGCAGGTTTGGCCAGCCGGAAGAGGTTGCCAAAGTCGCAGCATTTCTAGCGTCAGATAATTCAAGCTATATTACAGGGCAGACGATTGTTGTTGATGGTGGGGAAGTTAGGTTGTAATTTTTATTTGAGATTCAACTATATATATTATGGAACTTGAGAATTTTGCCGATGAATTTGGTCCTGAATATGTGATTGAGGTTTATGATAAGAAAGTTGGGTTGAAAGGCATCTTAGTTATTGACAACAGAAGTTTAGGTCCTTCGAAAGGTGGAATTAGGATGACCCCTACTGTTGATGTCTCTGAAGTTTTTAGATTGGCTAGAACTATGACGTGGAAGAATGCTCTGGCTGAATTGCCGTTTGGTGGGGCTAAGGCTGGAATTAAAGCATCTATAGAAGATATCAAGAATAAAGAACGTAAGAAAGCATTGATTCAGGCGTTTTCCAAAGCACTGAAACCAATTGTTCCTAAGCTGTATATAGCAGGACCGGATGTCAATACTGGTGAACAGGAGATGCAGTGGTTCTTCGAAGCCAACGGCGATTGGAGGGCTTGCACAGGCAAGCCAGCTAGTGTATGTATGAGGTTGTTTGGCAAATCAGGAGAGAAATGTGGGATACCTCACGAATTTGGTTCAACTGGATTTGGTGTTGCGCATGCTTCGGTTATTGCTGCTGATCATATCGATTTGGACATCAAAGGCGCTACGATTGCTATAGAGGGGTTTGGAAATGTAGGAACTTTCGCTTCAAAGTATTTGTCAGATTTCGGTGCAAAGATAGTTGCTGTTGGCGATAGTAAAGGTGTGATTTATAATGAGAATGGTTTGGATATAGAAAAATTGCATGATGTGAAAGAAAATACAGGAAGTGTGGTTAATTACAACCCTGGAAAAGTTTTAAAAAATAAAGAGATTTTTGAATTGACTGTAGACATTTTAATTCCAGGGGCTCTGCCAGATGTCATAACCAAAGATAATGTGAATAATGTTAAAGCGAAGATTGTTGTTGAGGCTGCGAATATACCAATGATACCAGAGATGGAAGAGATGTTGTATAAGAAAGGAATTTTAGTAGTTCCTGATTTTGTTGCTAATGCTGGCGGGGTTATTTCTTCTTATGCTGAATACCGTGGGTATAATCCTAAGAGAATGTTTGAATTGGTTGAGAAGAAGATTAAAAGGAATGTGAAGATTGTTTTAGATAGGGCTAGGAAAGACAAAATAAAACCAAGAGATGCGGCTTTGAAGATTGCACAAGAGCGAATTAGGGGAAAAATTACAAAATAAAGAAAGTCATAGAAACTATTAAATAAAATAGAAATCATTAAGTTTTAATGAATCTTGCAAAAGAAGCATTAGAGCTGCATAAAAAGCTAAAAGGAAAGATTGAAATCAAGAGCAAGCATCCTGTTTTGACCAAGGAAATACTTAGTTTACTGTATACTCCTGGCGTAGCCGAAGTGTCAAGAGAAATTGCAAAGCACAAGGAAAAGGTTTATGAATACACTTCGAAATGGAACACAGTTGCGATAGTTACTGATGGTAGCAGAGTTTTAGGACTAGGTAATATTGGTCCTGAAGCTGCGCTGCCTGTTATGGAGGGAAAGGCCATCTTGTTCAAATTGTTTGGCCAGGTGGACGCATTTCCTCTTTGTTTGAACACGCAAAAGGCAGAAGAAATCGTTGAAATTATTAAAAATATTTCTCCTAGTTTCGGTGGAATCAACTTAGAGGATATAGATTCTCCAAAGTGTTTTGAGATTGTCGATAGACTCAATGGCAGTTTGGATATACCTGTATATCACGATGATCAGCATGGGTCTGGAATAGTGGTTGCTGCAGGGGTGATAAATTCTTTGAAAGTTGTTGGAAAGAAATTAAGTGAGGCCAGGGTTGTAATTGCTGGTGCTGGGTCGGCTGGATATGGAACTGCGATGATGCTTCACGCCATCGGTATTAAGAATATTCTGGCTGTCGATTCGAAGGGAATAATTCATTCTGGAAGAAATGATTTGAACAAATACAAGCAGAAGCTTGCTTCAATATCAAACAAGGGACATTTAGAGGGAAGTTTGTCCAATGCCCTTGACGGAGCTGATGTGTTAATTGGCGCATCAGGAATTGCTGGATTGTTTAAGAATGAAATGATAGGAAAAATGAGTGATGATGCTATTGTTTTTGCATTGACGAATCCAACTCCAGAGATAATGCCTGAGGATGCAAAGGATGCGGCGATAATTGCAACCGGCAGGAGCGATTATCCGAATCAAATAAACAATGTTCTTGCATTTCCAGCTGTGATGAGAGGACTTTTGGATGTCAGGGCTAAAATGGTTAACGATGAGATTCTTATTGCTAGCACTTATGCATTGGTTGATATTGTGAAAGATGAGCTTAGGATGGATTATGTAATTCCCTTGCCGACGGATGAAAGAATTCTGCCCGCTGTTTCAAAAGCTGTCAGAGACGCAGCAATTAAAACTGGTGTGGCGCAGGTCAAGCATAAATAATTAATATAGATAGTCAATAACATGGATGGAGTGGCAAGCGAAAAGGTTGCCGGCGGGAAGTTAGTTAGGGTTAAAGTAAATTATGATAATGTAATTAATTCTATCAATATTTACGGTGATTTTTTCCTTCATCCTGAGGATGCGATAGAAGATATTGAAAGGAGTTTGATTGGTTTAAAAACTGATGTCGATGAAAGTTTGATCGCAGGTATAATTTCTGAAGTTGTGGAGGTGAAGGGGATTCAATTAATTGGAATTACTCCAGAAGCTATTTCAAAAGCTGTTAAGAAAGCTATGGTGAAATGGAGGGTTATTCCTCTGCATGTTGCAGATGCATTTATGTCTATGGCAATTGATGAAGCTGTATCAGAAGCTGTAGCTAATGGAATGCAGCCAACTATCAGGTTTTGGAGGTGGCAGCCTTCTGCGGTCAGCATTGGTTATTTCCAATCAACTAATGATGAAGTGAATTTGGATGTATGCAGAGAGTTGGGTGTTGATGTTGTGAGAAGGAGAACCGGTGGTGGGGCGGTGTATCATGATTATCAAGGAGAGATAACTTATAGTGTGATAGCACCGGAGTGGATGTTCCCTAAAGGCATTCATGAGTCATATAATTTGATTTGCGGCTGGATTATTGCTGGATTGAAGCAATTAGGAATTGAAGCGCAGTTTGTTCCTATAAATGATATTGTTGTGAATGGGAAAAAGATATCAGGAAATGCGCAGACCAGAAGAAATGGTGTTTTGCTGCAGCATGGGACTATACTTTATGATCTGGATGTAAGGAAGATGTTTTCACTGTTGAAAGTTTCTCAAGAGAAGATTTCTGATAAGATGATTAAAGCTGTTGAGGATAGAGTTACTAGATTGCTTAATTTTGGCAATTTTTCTTTGGATGAATGTTATCAAGCTTTATTAAAAGGATTTACTGATGGAAAGGCTTGGGAGCTTGGTAAGTTGACAGATGCAGAGACTAAAAATGCGGAAGAGCTTGCTAGAAATAGATACAGAACACAAGAGTGGAATTTCAAAAGGTGATATATTTTGGAAGGCAGAATTATAACTTTAGAATCCACTAGCATTGCCGAATATATGGCAATATCAGAAACCCTGCAAGAATCAGTCGGACGAGGCTATCCAGTTACTATTTTCTTAGCATCTGGATGGCAAAGAAAAGGTGTGTCGATAGGAGAACGGCAAAAAATCGGCTACGTTAATCTAGAAGCCTGCAGAGAAGATAGTTTGGAAGTTGTAAGGAGACCAACGGAAGGTTATGCTGTAATTCATAATGTAGATGACGTTGCATACGGTATTGTGATTCCTAAACAGCACGTAAGATCCAAAAGAGATTTGGATAGTAGATTATTTCCCATAGTTGTGAGAAGTCTTGAAAGAGTAGGTGTTCCTAATGGTTACGACCCATTCCCTGAAGGATACGGCAATATTTTCGTTAACGGAAGGAAAATTTCTGGAAGCGCACAGAATACAGTCACACCTAATGGACAAACGTGGTTGCAACATGGAATAATAGCTATGAGAAGACATGATGCCGGGGACTATGTTAGATATACAAATGGAGAAAGGGATGTGGTAAAAATGCAGGCTCAAATGACATCTGTGGAAGAGGAAGGAGGCATTGCGGATTCAAATAAATTGGTTTTAGCAATGGCTGAAGAATTCGTCAGACAATTGTTAGAATTTGGGATTGAAATGAAATCTTCATCGTTATCTAAAGAAGAACTTGGATATGCTGAGAAATTAGTAAGGGCTAAATATGAAGACGAGGAGTGGTTGCTTTCTGGAACCGGCAATCTAGATAAATCTGAAAGAGTAGAATGTTTTGTCGGGTGGAAGAATTAATATTTTCAATTCCTTTCAGCTAAAATCATTTCAGGATTTTCCAAATACTGTTTAACTGTATTTACAAATCTTGCAGCATCTGCTCCATCAATAACACGATGGTCAAATGATAAGGACAAGGGCATGATTTTCTTCACCTTTATTTTATCCCCTTCCAACATCAATTTTTCAAACATTTTTCCAGTCATTAGAATCGCAACTTCAGGATAATTGATAATTGGTGTTGCAAAAATTCCACCAAGACTGCCGATATTGGTAAGTGTAAAACTACCTCCTTTCAAGTCCATCAAATCTATCGTTCTATTCCTGCATTTTTCAGCCAATTCATTTGCTTCTCTAGCTATATCATAAATACTTTTTTGGTCAGCTCCTTTAATCACAGGTACCATCAAACCAGCATCTGTATCTACTGCAATGCCGATGTTGTAATATTTCTTGACAATTATAGTTTCATTCCCTTCTTCTAGAGATGCATTAATTCTTGGATATTGTTTCAGTCCTGCAATGACCGCTTTAATTACAAAAGGCAGATAAGTTAGTTTTATTCCTTTCATTTCAGCAACTTTTTTCTCCTTCTCTCTATATTCAGCTAACTTTGTAACATCAATTTCATCGAAATGTGTTACATGGGGGGCGGTGAATGCAGATTTTGTCATGTGTTCAGAAATTATTTTGCGGATGCCTTTCAATGGTATTCTGTCAATGTAGCCCCACATATCATATTTTTTCATGATTTTCAGTTCAGGCTCTTTAGCTTCCTTAGTAGCTTTCTTCACATCATCCTCAAGTATTCTTCCGCCAGCACCAGAACCTTTTATTTTGGGCAAATCAATGTTAAGTTCTTTTGCCAATTTCCTGACAGCTGGGGTTGCTAAAACTTCTACATGTTCTGTTTCTTGTTTGGGTGATGGTTTGGTTTCAACCTTCTCCTCTTCAGGAGCTTCTTCCAAATAACCGACAACACCTGCTGGTTTTACTTCTGGTTGCTTTACCGTTTCCTTAGCTACCTCGCCTTTTTCGCCAATAACAACTAAAATTTCACCAACTTTTACAGTCTCACCTTCTTTGATTGCTATTTTAAGGACCACTCCTGAGTAAGGCGAGGGCATTTCGACTATAGCTTTGTCGGTTTCTATCTCACCTAAGGCTTGGTGTTCTTTTATTTCATCGCCTACTTTAACAAACCATTTGACTATTTCCCCCTCAGTTATCCCCTCGCCTACATCTGGGAACTTGAATTCTTTTGCCATTTTACCCACCAGACCTAAGATGTTTTTTATGAATACGAATATAACTTCTTATGAAAAAATTCATAAACCTTTCCTCGCTTTTTTGCAAAGCGTTATAATAGAACTTTCTTTTTTTGTATTCTATAATTATCATTGGATAACCGTTATACCACAAGATATTGTTCATTATCAATCTACCAATTCTCCCATTCCCGTCACCAAAAGGGTGTATTTTTTCAAATCTATAGTGGGATCTTCCAGCAAGTTCAATTGGATTTAATTTAGTTTCATTAGCAAACTTAATAAACTGATTCATCAGTTTTGTAACATCTTGCCAATCTGGAGCTATGTAGTTTCCTACTCTCACAAAATAGTTGCGAAATTTTCCAGCAATATCAGGTTTTGTCTCCCCGAATATTTCTTTATGCCACCTTAACAGAAGTTGATTCGATATTTTCTCTCTCTTAGTTAACATATCTGAGAAAACTTTGGCATGGGACTCAGTTTCCCTAATATCTTTCAGGGATTTATTTGGAGCAATTTTATCATGTATAATTTCTCTAGCTTCTTCAAGCGTTATTGTTGAGCCTTCAATGGCATTTGTATTATAAGTAAAAGCTATAGCTATTTCCTCCAGTTCTTTTTCCTTTGCTGTCTTAGGGTATTTCCCCCATTCTTTCTGGAAGCTATTCCTTATTTTTCCCAACTTCTCATAAAGGTTTTTTTGGGTCTCTAACTGGAATTTCTCTTTAATAGCCTCAATATTTTTGGGTATATTTTTTCCCAGATACTTCTCTTTGGTTATAACTTTCCCATCAGCTCTGAACGAGTGCTGCAAGTAGAAGTATTCAGCCTTACCTTTCCTTCTTTTAATTATTCTCATAGATTTATTTACCATTACAGACTATTTAAATTTTTTGTTTTATGAGTTTTTGTAATGGTACAAATTTTCTATCATCTGTTTTTATGTTTCAAAGTATAGAAAAGTTTATCTTGATGTAAGACGTCTTACATTATTAGGTGAATCGTGTGAAGGAGTTTGTTTTAATTTATGATGTACCTAGAGAGCCTACAAGAATAGAAACTAAAGTTTGGAGAGATTTGAATAAAATGGATGCTAAAATGATTCAACATTCTGTTTGGAAACATAGCGATTTATCGAAATTGATAGAAATAGCAGCTTTCATTAAAAAATTTGGTGGCAGTGCGACTATATTGGAAGAAAAATTAATTTTTTAAAATCTCATAACATCTTCTATAGCATTTACAACCTTGTCAACACTAGGCAGATAATAATTCTCCAACTTAGGCAAAGGCGTTGGCACATCAAAACCGGTAACTCTTTTAATCGGAGCTTCCAAACTTAAAAATGCCTTTTCATTTATCAGAGCAATCAATTCAGCAGCAAACCCAAGTGTCCTAGGCCCCTCTTGAACTATAACAGCCCTGCCAGTTTTCTTTACAGACTTTACAACAGCATTCGTGTCTAGCGGCTTTAAACTTCGCAGATTAATTGTTTCAACAGAATATTTATCCCCAATTTTTTCCCTAGCTTCATTGACAGTCTTGACCATCGCCCCCCATGCAATAACAGTAACATCATCCCCCTCTCTAACCTTCGCCTCGCCTATAGGTATAGTATATTCCTCCTCAGGCACCTCTTCTTTAATCGCTCTATAAACCTTCTTAGGCTCCATAAAAATCACCGGATCTTTATCCCTTATCGCAGATATCAACAATCCTTTAGCATCATTTGGGGTAGCTGGCACGACAACTTTAATTCCTGCAATATGGCACAAATAGGTATCCATTATCTCCGAATGGTGTTCCAATGCCCTGATGCCCCCTCCAGAAGGAAATCTTATAACCATCTGCAAATGAAATCTTCCGCGAGAACGGTTCCTGATTCTTCCAACATGGGAAATTATTTGATCAAGTGCAGGAGGTGTAAAGCCGTCAAACTGTATTTCCGCTACAGGCTTCATCCCAGAAATTGCCAACCCAATACTCGTACCAACTATGCCCAACTCAGCTAATGGGGTGTCAATAACTCTCTCATCTCCAAACTGCTGCCACAAGCCCTCTGTAACCCTAAACACACCACCATTCTTTCCAATATCCTCACCAAGAAGAATAATACTAGAATCTTTTTCCATCTCCTGCTTTAATGCCAGATTGATTGCCTGAACCATGTTTAACTTCATCACTTCAACTCCGACATCTGCTGCCTCAACTGCTCTGTTGCCTTCTCATAAACATAATTGAACATATCTTCCGGCTTCGGTGCTTCTACAGCTTCAGCTTTCTTCACAGCATCATTTACCCTCACTTCCACATTTGCTAAAAGTTTTTGTTCATCCGAATCACTCCATATCCCTTTCTTCACCATGAATTTCCTCAATCTGTCAATCGGGTCTCTTTTCTTCCAGTATTCTACCTCTTCCACCGGCCTATATTTTGTAGGGTCATCAGATGTTGTATGCGCACCAAGTCTGTAAGTAAAACATTCTATTAATGTCGGTCCATTCCCATTTCTAGCTTTATCCAACGCGTCTTTAGTCACTTTATAGACAGCAAACACATCATTCCCATCAACCTGTACACCTTCAAACCCATATGCCGCAGCCTTCTGAGCTATTGTCTCACTTGCAGTCTGCCTGCTTCTAGGAACTGATATGGCATATTGATTGTTTTCGCAAATAGCCACCAGCGGAGCTTTGAAAACGCCAGCAAAATTCAACCCCTCGTGGAAATCCCCTTTGCTAGTTGCAGCATCACCGAAATAAACAACAACACCAACTTTCTTCTTCTGTATCTTCATTCCCCAAGCAAATCCAGCCGCATGAGGTATCTGCGTCCCTACAGGAATTGCAATTGTAAACATGTTGACATCATCAGGAATTTTCAATCCCCTTTCATCGCCACTCCAATATTGAAACAATAAATCCATCGGCATGCCTCTTAGGATCATCGCCGCATTGCTTCTATACATAGGAAACAACCAGTCGTCCTTTTCCATGGCATAAGCAGAGCCAACTTGTGACGCTTCCTGTCCGGTCAAAGGAGCAAATGTAAGCAGCCTGCCTTCCCTCTGTAAATTCCAAGCAATCTCATCCCATTTTCTCGCCAAAACCATATAGCCGTACATTTTCCTGATGTCATCGTCAGTTAGTTTGGGCATCAATTTTTTATCCAAAACATTTCCTTCTGGATCAAGAATTTGGAACATGTCTGATTTTGCAGGAACTTTAGTTCTTGGCATATATCTAATGTTAAATTTTTATTAAATTAAACTTGGTTGAGTCTTCAACAGTTCGTTATTTTTTATAACATTCTTAACAAACAACTCTCCAGCCCTGTAGCTGCTTCTTACAAAAGGACCTGAAGCAACATAAAGAAATCCCATATCTTCAGCCATCGCCTTATAGAATTCAAACTTCTCCGGAGGAACATATGCAGCAACAGGCAAGTGCCAGTCGCTTGGACGCAAATACTGGCCTATAGTTAGTATATCAACACCAACTGCTCTCAGATCTTTCATAGTCTGCAATATCTCTTCATCAGTCTCCCCAAACCCAACAATTATAGAAGATTTGGTAAATATTTTTGGATTCAATTTCTTAACGTTAGCTAATACAGACAATGATTGCTCATATCCAGCTCTCCTGTCCCTTATCTCCGACTGCAGTCTCCGAACAGTTTCCACATTATGCGCTATAACTTCAGGTTTAGCATCAACAACTTTCTTCAAGCACCCTTCATCTCCTCTGAAATCAGGAATCAACACTTCAACTATCAATCCGGGAATTCTCTTCTTCACTTCATCAATGCATTTGGCAAAATGGTCAGAACCCTGATCCTCCAAATCATCCCTATCAACGCTGGTAATCACTATGTAATCCAAATTCCATTCCTTGATTGCATATGCAAGTTTAATCGGCTCATAAGGGTCTATAGGCTTGCCCTTAGCTGATGCATTCACCTGACAAAATCTACATCCTCTTGTACAAACATCACCAAGAATCATAAATGTCGCAGTTCCACCAGACCAGCACTCAGGAATATTCGGGCAGTGCGATTCCTCGCAAACAGTATGCAAATTATATTTCTTCAAAGTTTCCTTTATTTTTATAAATTGCCCAGTGCTTGGCGGCTTAATTTTCAGCCATTGAGGCTTCCCTCTATTGGATATCATATAAATAATACTTTACGCAGCAAATAATAAGTTCTAGAGCTTTTAGATTGTAATGCTGTTATAAGGCATAATTCTATTTAACTTTTATTGCCGAAGGTAGTTTTACATGAAATTGAAAACAGAAGTAGTAGTAATCGGTGCAGGTCCTGGGGGATATGTAGCAGCCATTAGACTTGGTCAATTAGGAAAGCAAGTAATTCTTGTAGAAAAAGATGGCTTGGAAGGATTAGGCGGCATTTGCATGAACCATGGCTGTATCCCTTCAAAAGCCCTTATACGAGCTTCAAAGTTTTTCCACAATATAAAATCTGCAGGCGCAATGGGGATAAATGTTTCCAGCGTTTCTTTAGATGCCAGCAAACTTCAAGACTGGAAGAATGGGATACTGAAAAAACTAAGGTCTGGCATAGATTTTCTATGTAAAAAGAATAATGTGAAATGGATAAAAGGCGAGGCATATTTTGAATCTTCAAATACAGTTAAAATAAGAGGCAATGAAGAAATCGACTCTATAGAATTCGATTATGCGATAATTGCAACCGGCGCTATGCCAAATTCCTTGCCAGGAATAGAGTTTGATGGAAAAAATATAATAAGCTACAACGAAATTCTAGATTCTAGGGAAATACCTAAGGATCTTCTAGTTGTTGGTGGGGGCTATATAGCAGTTGAGATGGCAACCTGTTATGCTAAACTGGGGAGCAAAGTCAAACTAGTTCACAGAAGAGATCAGATATTCAGAGGATACGATAAAGATGTAGTTTCTGTGGTACAAAAGCAGATGCAGAAAGATGGAGTAGAGCTTATTTTAAATTCAACTATATCAAAAATTGATAAATCCAGTTCTAGATTAAAGGTTTCAATAAACTCTCAAGAAAAAGGTGAATTTGCAGTTGAAGTAGATAAAATTTTAGTTGCGGTTGGTGTTAAGCCAAATTCAGCAAACTTAGGTCTCGAAAATACAAAAGTAAAAGTCAATGAAGATGATTTCATAGTTGTCGACAAATCAATGCGATCTAATAATTCTAAAATTTTTGCCATAGGCGATGTTGCAACTCAACCATTATTGGCACATAAAGCTACACGCGAAGGGAAGATAGCTGCAGAAGTAATTGTCGGTCATAATAAGCAATTCACAAATACATGTATACCGGCAGTAATTTTTTCCGACCCAGAAATAGCAATAGCTGGCTTGACAGAGAATCAAGCTAGAGAAAAAGGCTATTCAATAAACGTTGGTAAATTCCCATTTTCAGCTTTAGGTAGGGCTTATATAGAAAATGAGACAGAAGGTTTTGTTAAAATTATCGAAAATCAAAAAGATGGAAAACTCATTGGTGTTACTATCGTAGGACCGGAAGCATCCAATCTAATAAGCGAGGCTGCATTAGCTGTTGAGAAAAGTTTGACAACAGAAGATTTAATCAATACAATCCATCCCCATCCAACACTTGGAGAATCTCTGATGGAAGCAGCTGAAGCTGTCAAGAAGACCGCAATACATATCGTTAACTTAAAATTATGATTTTCAACAAGAAATTTAAATATATAATAAGTTCAATTAAAATTATGAAATTCAAACCTAAGGAAGCAGGCATGATAAAAGAACTACTGAAAGAAATCAAAGAAATGGATAAAAGATTAAGCAGAGTTGAAAGAGCTGTACCGGTTGAAATACTAACTAAATCTGATTTAAGAGCAATAAAAAAATCTGAAGAAGAAATAAGAAAGGGAAAATACGTTACCGCAGAGCAGTTGAAAAAAGAATTGGGCATTAAATGAAAGGTTTTACTTTAATTTATTCTGATTCTGTGAAGAAATATATAAAAAGGATACCTAGAGATAGACAAATGAAGGTTGTGGGAAAATTAGATCTACTGTCAATAAATCCTCAATTGTTAGATATTGCTAAAATGCGTGGTCGAGAAAATGTTTACAGAGTTCGAATAGGTGATTATAGAGCACTTTTTGTTGTAGATTTTGCGAAGAAATTAATTAAGATTGAGAAAATTGATACTAGAAGCGGAATAGAGAAATATTATTAACATAAAATTATGACTTTAGTGGCGGGCCAACACAAATCCCGCAATTATCACAACATCCATGGTTCAACTTCCCCTTGCAGTTAGGACACTTATCAACCTTCATTTACCCAACGCCCATGATTTCAATCTCTCATAAGGAACAGCTCCACATATCCACTTACCAGTTTTTTTGTTATAGAAAAAAGGTATACCACCACAATACCCTTTATCCAAGCTTTGCAGTATCTTTGCATTTTCTGCATTATGCCAGACTTCCAACTTTTTCAACTTAACGCCCTCTTCCTTCTCCAACTTCTGCACCAAAGGCTCCATTTCATGACAATGGGTACATTCTATTCCAGTAAAGAACAGCAGATCATCAACCATATAGTTTATTAATTCATTAAAGTAATAAAATTAACCTATGGAAAAAGTCTTGATATCTTCTTTGCACAGCACACAGAAATTAAGGAGATTATTGAAGAAGTACGGTTTTTCGATCGTCAACAAAAATCCTGATTTTATCTTGGTATACGGCGGAGACGGTAGTGTTCTATTCACAGAAAGGCGCTATTCATCAATACCAAAATTGATTATCAAAAAGACCGAGATATGCAGAAAATGCGATTACACTTTTGGGAGTTTGAAATCAATTCTGCCAAAAATCAAATCCGGCAAATTTAAAATCAAGAAAGAAATGAAACTAGAAGCTGAAGTCAACGGCAAAAAGTTGGTTGCGTTGAATGAAATACAGTTGCATACAAAAATTCCTATACGGGCAGTAAGATTTTCTTTATCTGTTAATGGCAAAATATTTGAAACCCTGATTGGTGACGGTGTAGTGATATCAACACCATTCGGCTCTTCAGCATATTTTTCTTCAGTCGGCGGCAAAATATTTGCTAGAGGCATAGGCATTTCGTTTAACAACCTTCATAACAAAAAACTTAAAACTTTCATTGCCACTGAGAATGCAAGGATAAAAATTAGAATTATTAGAGATAATGCATGGCTTGCTGCTGATAATGATGAAAAATTGATAAGCCTAAATCCTAAAGATATTGTAACAATTAAAAGATCGAATAAAGTAGCAAAATTTATTGAATTCTAAAATAAAGACTGCTTCGCAGTATCGTAAAAGCAGTGCTGGCAATATTTTTCTTACCTTTTAATTACAACTCAGCCTCAACCTTTTTGTATTATTAAATCTGAGTCTTATTAGTTCTGACAATTTTTGCCTAGAAGGAGCGTATATCAAATCACCTTCTTCATTAAATTCCATCTCGTCTAACGGAAGCTCATCAAATAAGGGACCGTAGAAGATAGGCACAATCCACACATTTTTTTCCCATCAAAAAAGTAGGTCCCGCTGTGAGCATATTCCCACCATACGCAGTTATATAATTAACAGCCTTTTCTTCTATCTCTTCTTTTGTTTTCATTTCCTTTCACCTTTTCTCAAACATGCTAGTGCACAAGTAAAAATAGTCGACTGCTTATAATAAGGTATTTCCATGGTCAACAATTTTACAATTTTTTAAAACACAGACTTCTTTGCAGTGTCATAGAAGCAATGCTGACAATATTTCTGCGTAAAAAATATAAGTTTCCTTCTCTTTAATAAGTGCAAGTCACACGTATCTTTCTTACATTTTTCACATTTTCTATTTGTAGTTAAATTACAGATATAGCAGTTCATTAATTAACAATCGCATTAAATGTTTATATTTCTTTTATGATGAATAATTTTACCTAGAAGGGGAAAAACTATCTTTTATGCGTCTTACTTCACTGCCTAATCTCACCATTGCCGTTCTTAAATCTTCTATCTGCCCGCGTAACTCTACCACTTGCTTTTCCAGTTCATTGACCAAATCTTCACGTTGTTCAGTCATTTGCCTATCGATTTCTACAGTACTTATCTTATAATTGTTGGCATAATTTCCTAACTTGTTCTCTAGGGCAACAATTTTTGCTTTTAATTTTGAAATCTCCTTTTTTAAATTCGGATCACTCACATATCCTTCCGATATTTCCTGCACACCTAGATCTTTCGATCTTAAAACTTCGTCAACTATACTATCAATAAATTTTTCGTCTATACCCAATTCTTCAGTCTTAGTCATCATACAACCTTTTCTTTCAGTTTCTTCTTTACCATTTCCACAATCTCTCTCTTGAGCTCTTCTTTAACCTCTTTCGTCAGACCTTCCTTCAATTTCTTCACATCTCTGATTTCTGCCTCTTTAGATACTGCTTGCTCTTGTTCTTTGATAACAATTTTTGTATCACCTTCCTCATTCCTGCCTAATAAGCGCTTCAATTTATCAAAAAACGATGGTTCTTTATAACTTTTTCCCAGAAGTTTAGCTGCCAATTTCTTCACAGAATTGCTAGCAGGTGAATGTGGATACAAAAGAACAGCCGGCATACCCTTTGATATGGATCTTAGAATTTTTCTGTCTTCTGGTATTGTTGCAATCACATCGCATTTGCAAGTAGAACTTATTTCTTGAGGTTGGAGTTCGTATTTTTCATTCCTACTCCTGTTTACGACAATTCCCAATGTCTTCTTTCCAATCCTGTTCAGTATTTCAACTGTCTTCAATGCATCCGTCACAGCTGGTATATCTGGAGTTGTTATGATAATAGCCTCATCAATCGCAGATATAGCAACTATTGTTTCCTTGCCTAACCCAGGGGGACAATCAAGAATCACCATATCATAGCTATTTTTTAGCTGATTAACCAACCTGCAGCATTTTTCTTTTGTTAGATTAATGCCATCACCGCTCAACGGAGCTGGCACTAGTCTTATTCCTGTATTTGGATGTGTATACACAGCGTGCATTATCGACGTCTTTCTTCTCAAAACCTCCCTTAAGGTGACTGGCAAATCTTCGTACATTCCCAAATGCAATCCCAAATGGGATGTATTTATGTTGGTATCAAAAACTAGAACATTTTTATTGAAATTTTTCGTCAAAGATGCTGCAAGATTTGAAACCAGTGTAGTCTTTCCTACGCCGCCTTTACCAGACAGGATTCCTATAACTTTAGCCATATCTACTAAATTTATTTAGTTTTTGAAACAATAAAAACTAATTACTGTCTATTTTTACGTTTCTTCTCAATAGTAGTTTTTAGTTTGGATAAAATAACAGCCCTTTCCTGAGGTACTGGTTTTACCACCTGTGACCTAGCCTTCATATGTTTTCTTAATCTTATACCGATTGCAACAAAAGAGATTATTCCACCACCAATTAAGATTGCAGAAGGAGGTATTTCTGGTAATTGTAATTTAGGAAATTCTGGTTTAGGTTTTTCCTCTACAACCGGTGAAATTTCTGTGGTCACTTTTCCTTCTAAGGCAAGCACTTCGAACGTAGCCTCTTTTCTCGTAAGCGTTTCATCTGCCGCAGCAGAAATTCCTATAGGAAACTTTGAAGAAGTTATATTTGAAGGGATGGTGATGTTTATCAAAAATAGCACCGTTTCTTCCGGTTCAGTCTCTATTATATTGTTGGGAGTAATTTTTACCCATTGTGGAGGAATTCTAGGTATAAGCAGTTTCAAATTTCTTATTATTATATTCCCTGTATTCTTAACAGTTAAGTCGATAATTTTTGACTGTCCAGCCTTGACTTGTATAACTTCAGGCAAATCAAACAACAATTCTATGAAAGTTTCATTTATGAAAAATTGGTCTAGCGAAGAAATCCATGTTTTGTTAAAAAGTATTATCGAAGCCAAAATTTCATGCAGGCCAACTTCATTGCAAGTATCCATTGCAATAGTTCTGTCTACCACAGCTCCTGCCCACAGGAAAATAAAGAAATCTTGGGTTATGGGCGGTTGATTTTCGCATGGCATCTCAAGCTTTACTTGCACATCCGTAGCTTTATCCCCCATATTCGCTAGACTTAAGATGACAGGCACCTTTGTGGCAGGCCTGATAACATTTGAAGCCACATCAACATCCAAATCAAACGGTCCTATTTCACTGATTACGCTTACTGTAATAACTTTGAGATCTCTTAGTTCAACTTCTAGTGAATCATAAAGTTTGGCTATAATTTCAAAATCACCTATGTCATCAGGAACATATGTAGGGGAAAAGGTTATACCATTGCCAGGTTTAAGACTGAATGTAAATTCTTCTTGGTGCTTTACCTGCCCTCCTTTTGTTATTATCAATTTCAACTTGTAATTTTGTGTGTTAGTATCAGGATTATTCACACCCATCGATAGTGCTAAGTCCTCGAACACTATAGGCTCATGAGGAGAAGCAGTCAGAGTATAGATTACTCCTCGTTGTGTCTCCTGAGCTTCTGTTAATGATAAACTCAGTAAAAAAACTAGTAGAAAAATACTATTTGTTATTTTCACATTTATGCAGCGAATATAAACCATCTTTTATTTACAAGCCTAACAATTGTTTCAAATAGTTCCCCAAAGACACTATAAGATCAACTATTCTGTCAAAAATAGATTTATTGGTTATTGAATACTCCTTGATAATTTCTGCACCATCCCAAACAAATGTTATTTGTATTATGTAACTTCCAAGTTTAGCTCTACTAGAATCCAGCGTCAAAGTATACTCTTTCTGTTTCTTACTTGGCAACACCTCTTCAATATCTTTCGGCTCTACAGTCCAATCTTCTGGAAATTCTGGCATAATTTTAAGTGTATGCGAATCTACATCTTCATTTTGCACAGTAATTTTCAATATATCTTTGTTTCCATACATCGTTGGCGTCAAAACCCGCACAACCTTCATCCCTTTCGGAAATCTCTCCTTTATCAAAGTTATTTCATCGAATGGCCAGAACACCAATTCTGAAAAACTTGGTATTTTAGAAGCGGTGTAAAATATTGTCCTAGTCTCCCCCGCTTTTATGTCTTTTACATTCCATAATACTTGCGGATCTTTTTCCAGAATACTTGTAGGTTTGGTTATGAAGTTTATGTCATCTGCACTTTTGGCTATCTGTTTATCTATAGCTTCTGTAATCTGTACAACAGCATAGCTTCTAGTTGGATTTATTATTTTTATAGTCACTGCAGTTTCTACTGCCTCCAGATCTATCTCCGCAGTTCTGGTTATCAATGGTCTTTCTTGATGTGATGAAAAGCTAACAACTCGTAGAATGAATGTTGACTTATCGTTTATTTCATCACTATTGATATCCATTTCAACTTGATAATCTTGGGATGTGACTGTTGCAGGAATGCTGATTGCTAATGTAAAGGTTGCAGCTTCATTTGTAAGTAAGTTAACCCTTTCTGGAGAAACACTAATCCAACTGTTTGCTTCACCAAGAGCACTCAATCTTAAGTTGTGCAACGTGGTGGTACCTGTATTTTTGATTTTTATATTTACAATGTTACTGTCCCCAGTGCCAACACTTACCAGTATAGGAGTTTTGGCGACTGATATTATTCCTTTAGGTAAGATAATTACTGGGCCTCCTGGAGAAATTGGAGTAGTTCCTCCACCGCCTGTTGAAGGAGGAGTTGTTGTAGTCGTTGCACCACAACTAGCAGAGCAAATACTAGAGCAACAAATTCCAGTAGCACAGTCTGAACCAGCAGTGCAGGATTGCCCCGTAGCTTTCAGACCACCTACGCCAAATTCACTGAAGTGAGTGATGTTTCCATACACAACATTGTTAGCTGTATCAACACCATCGCCCGCCGAAGCAAATCTCATCCAACCTGTCCCATTAAAGAAATACAGTCTCAAAGTGCTTTCATCCACATCTGCAGGCACCTCTGACTCTAAATAAGAAATATTGAATATATAGTAGGATAATGTATTTCTTAGATCTTCTGACGCATTCAATAAAACATACCTTCCAATAGCAACATGTGGTATCTCTGTATGAACCGGATTTACCTTTTCGATGGTAGTATTTACACCTGCCAAAGTTATAGTTGAGTTTGTGACAAAGCTGAATGTTACGTTCGCTACTGAAGCATTTACGAATGTTGGAACAAATGCCGTGAAGTTTATTGTTTGGTTTGTATATTTACTATGGACGAAGAGGAAGAATGCATTGCTAACAGCCGAATAGTTCGAATTGCCTCCTGTGTAATATGCTGTAACATTGTAAACCCCTAGTTGCAGGTTGCCGGTGTCCGTAAGGTTTGTTACCACGCCAGTTCCTGTGGCGATGTCTTGGTTCACACCAGTGTAGTTTGCAGACAACCTCAATTCTAATGATGATACGCTTATGTTTGCTGTAAGGTTAAGTATAATTCCTTTGTCGAAGGATTCTCCAAATTCGTAAAAGTTGTGGCTTGTATTGCTCGCGTTAAATTCCTCTCCGTGTCGTTCGGTTCTATTGTTAAATACTGGAACAATCATTGGCATGTCTTTGCTTATTATAAAAGTAATTGTGCTGCTTGCTACCATATTGTTGGCTGTATCATTTGCATAAGATTTCCAATAGAAGCCCCCTGCAGGCAGCGTTTCGTTATAGTTATAAACATTTGTTGACGGTATTCTGTTCATGGTGTAATTTCTCGCCGTTCCAGTATAGTTGCTTTCTAAGAATACTTTGCTAATCCCAACATCATCTGTCCAAGTGATATTGAAATGAGATTTGACATTAGGATTGTAGGTTGATGGTGTGGAATTCAATGCATTGGAAGCGCTTGGCAATGTGACATCTACTACAGTTAAAGTACTTGTTCCAGAGTTTGCATCGCCTGCTTCTGTTGAATTGCATTTAGTTCTTATAGAATAGCTCCCAGCATTATTTCCTGTTATTGTCCACGTTGCGTTAACCACCCCTCCATCGGCCAACGAACCTGCAGATACGGCATTACTCCCATTTACGCGCAGATTGCCTCCGGCTGTGGTTTGTATTGGCGCTCCATCTGCCTGCAGTTCAATGTATACATTGGTTATACTGTTTCCAGTAACCGAGCAGCCTGCTTTAGCGGTAGATGTTTCTGCTTGGTTTATCGAAGTCGGTGATAAGCTGTTTAAAGATGCTGTTAATGTGAGTGGGGATGATGTTGCATACCATGTTTCGCTATCCGAGGTGAAATTCGCATCCCCGCTCCAATAAGCGGTCATGTTGAAAGTCCCATTCTGGGTGAGGTTTGTTGTGTTAAGAATTATTGAACTGCTTCCTGATAGAATTCCGAAGCCTGTCATGTTCGAAGTTAAGGATATAGTTTTGCCAGTTGCATTTAATAATTGTGCAGTGAAATTTGCAAATTGGTACTGGGCATAAGTTTTGTCTGCTCTTGTACCATTCAAATACAAAGCTATGTCAGAAGCACCTTGATTCACTGTCAACGTTAGTGTTTCACCAGTAGCATTCACGCTCCAGTTGCTTCCACTAGTGGCATTAAATCTATACAGATGTGTCCCAGCACCAAGTGTTATAGTCTCAGATGCAGCTCCAGTATCATTTCCTGATTCTCTGTACAGCCTGTAGGTAACATCTGAATCACCCTTGTTTGCTTCACTACCTGTAGCAGTCGTTGATGTTAGATATGTTACTGGTGATGAAGGCGATATCGATAGTGTAACTCGTGTAGTATTCTTGGCAATATTGAAGAATGAAGTTAGTCCAGTTGTATTTGCAGAATAATTGCCAGAACCAGCAGTGCCAGTTACTGTGATATTCCAAAGCCCAGCAGCCAGATCCATTACAGTATTATTACTTGCTGATGTTACATCGGTTCCATTTCTTAACAGTACACATGTATTGGCTGTGCTGGCAATAGTAGCAGCACCGCAATTGATTGTAACATTAGTATTCGGATAAGTGATATTGTTGATTCCATTCAAGCTCACCTGCACAGTCTTTGCATTTACAGTAACAGTTGTAGTGTTAATCGAAGCATTTGCAGTCCAATTGGTAAATGCACCAACAGTTGTGTTTACTTTGTAATTATTAGTTCCTTGTCCAAGAACTAGTGCTTCCGATAATGGTAATGTGTTATCAACTAAACTATTCCCTCTCCACAACTGATACGTGACATCATCATCACCCTTGAATGTTGTTGATGCTATACCGCTAGTAACAGTTGATTGTGTTTCATATGTAACAGTCTGCGATGCATTCAACCCAGTATCATTCAATATTCCTTTGTTAACCGTCAATTGCCTTGTCAAACTAACAGGTGCCGTATAATTCTGCAATGTCGACTGAGTGATATTATACTGGAAACTGTATGCTGTGGCTGATGCTGTCAAATCTTGAACGACAGATACAGACGAACCTGTTCCCAACGATGTTGCATTATCCCTACTGCAAACATAGCTTGCATCAGTATCCCCATTGTTGGTTTCACTGCATGCTACCGTAACTACATTATTCGGATAAGTCTTTGTGACATCTCCAGCAGTGCCATCAATTGTTAAAGTTAATGATAGAGAAGTGTTTTTACTTATACTGTAACTCTGGAATGCAGTATTAGCTACAGCATTGCTCGTATCATTAGCAAATCCTTTAACTTGATAATCTCCAGCAGGCAATACAGTAAATGTAAATTCATAGAACCTTGCTGTTGAATTGATTGATGT
>JACQIA010000020.1 GCA_016198705.1 Candidatus Aenigmatarchaeota archaeon | reverse complement strand
GCAGGACCTCATAGACGAGGTTGAGAAGGACACTGTAAGGACCATAACAGACTTAAAAAAGATGGCCAGGGAGATTGATGAGGGATTAGGGTTGTAACTATTTTCTAGTGGTGATAAATAGAAAAATATATAAATATACTTTTTATCCGTCCCCATTATGGTGGACGATAATTTAGACGAAGTAGTCAATAATACAACGACTGCAATTGAAAGGTACAAACAACTAACCCAAGGCAATTATTTAGCTTCAATACCTTTAGTTGATAGGGTTAGAGGGGCTCCGATAATAAGACATTTGTCATTGGAAGGGCAGACAGACCACGGAGAAGCACTTAGAAATGTTTTGACATATGAAGGCATAGATGCTACAGTACAAAATGCATTTAATCATGGAGAATTCAAATTCAGCGTAGCAAAAGGTTTTCATGGTAATGGTTTTAATTCTCTGGATTCGCATGTTAAGCATTTTTTAAAAACATGGGAATCTGAATATTTAGCAAAATATAGGGAATACAGGGGAAGTCTTGACGCTCATGATGAAATAAAAAATTATAGGCATGTTATGGTTGGAGCATTAAGAGGTGTTGCTGCAGGAACGGTTGTGGGTGTGGGTTTGGATGCTTTATCATCCTGGTCTGGTTCTGACAACGTATACTGGGAAATTGGTGCACGTTCATTGCCAGCAATACTCGAAGCAGAAGAAATAGCAAGACCTTTCTTTTCAAGATTTAAGGAATGGGCAGATTATAAACGCGGTATGTCTAGTGAAAAACCAGAACCATTTACATCAACAGAGATTTGGGCACTCACACAACTTGCCGGCCCCATAGTTGGATTTGGTATGCTTATAGTTGGAGAAGAGATGGGGTGGAATGAAAATCCCCTTTACAGAGCAACAGCGGTATTTACAGTTAATACTGGAAACAATGTGATTGGTGCAGGATCTTCATTTGCATATTTCTTCAACGATGTAAGAAAAACAAGGTTAGAAAATGATCCTTTATACAAGACTTTTAAATTTGGTGGAGATAGTTTAGATGAAAAAATAAAAAATTATTCCTACAACATAGCTAAAATAGTTACATCAAAACAAAGATTTAAGGATTTAAAAGATGATGTATACTTAGCTGCATGCAATTTCTGGGCGGATAGTTTTCAATCGTCTAATGCATTAGTAGCCGCAGGATGGTATGGCGCAGAAGTAGTTTTAAGATACTTTGGAATTGCGGCAGAGCAAGCAGACTTTGGAGGAGGTTTTGGAGGTAAAACATTAGCAGCAGTGGAATCAGGATTACTAAGCTGCGATACTGCAGCAGCTGCAAAAACAGCAATTGAAAGAGAGAAATTTAAGTTGCATTCTGAAGTAAGGAAATTGACAAGTAAACAGCATCTTAATGAATTATATACCTCAACAAATTTAAGACCATATTCTGCAAAGTAAAATCAATAAATCCCAACAAAACTCAAAACTCCAATCAAAATAAATATACTCCCACCAACATAATGGACAATTTTCTCATGTACGTGTTTCTTGAATTTCATTCAATTACCCAACAGAAAGGTTTAATAACATTATTACGAAAGATTGAAATATGCCACTCCAAGTGGGAATAAACCCTAGATTGATACAAGCTGAATTAAATAGGCTTTTTAGTTATGCTTCCACAAGAATAAGAAGATGCATTTCTGTAAAAAGAGTAGCTCTAGAAAAAATACGCCAAGACAACCAGGAAGATAGAGCCTATGGCTTTAGGCATATTAACATAATATTAGCAATACAATCGAAAAGTTATCTCAGATATATTGAAAATATACAAATATTTCTGAATTCTGCAAATCCGTTAATTCGAAAGTTTGGTTATATCCAGCCACTATCTGGCGGAGTTTGGGAGAAGATTACTTTTAGCCGTACAAAAAACAATTTAGAAAAAGATGTAGAGCAAACCCTTGGAAAATTTAGTCTTGTTAAAAGGCAAGCTTCTGAGATTTACAGTTTGGTGGAAGGGCAAAGAAAGTTGCTAAGGCCGAATATGCCGGGCAGTGAGGAGGCAGATTTGCGGCATCTAATTGAAGTAGAAGACGAAAAGTCAAGAGAACTTATAAAAAACCTGAGCAGTTGTATTGACAATACAGTTAGAATTGTAAGATCCGTTGTTGTATTCCAGCTGAGATTAAAAAAATTTTTACGGAAATCAATAAAAAAAAGAGGAGGCAATTTAATAGAGGATTCTGAAGCTTTATGCAACAAGATAGAGAACTACATATCTGCTTTTTATGCATTTAAGTCGTATATACAGTTAGTCGGGCTTGCAGCAGGACTGTTGTGCCCTATCAAGGAAGTGCAGCTAGTCGGTTTTGCTGTAGCTGGAGGCGCCTTCGCATTTGACTGGGTGATGGACTGGATAGCAGGACTGCCAGAAACAAGAAGGATAGTCAAAAAATATACCTTAAAAATTAAGGGTAGGATAGACCAGGAAGAAGTAGCAAGAGCCCAATTGACCAGGAATATTCTTGCAAGAGCAGAAAGTATGCCGACTTTATAGAAAAGAAAAACTAATCGTACTCAGTAACCTGCCCAATGCCTTCTTTAGGCTCTTCCTTTGCCTTGTGCCTGTGGATGTGCGCAAAAGAAGGAACAGCTGCAATCCAGTTGTCTCCAAATCCTGCTATGTCGCCATCAATTGCATCGCAGGTTTTCTTTAGTTTGTTGATAGCCCTCTTTAATTCCACAAGATCCTTGTCTTTTAGAGGATTTATGTTGACAAGAGCGATTGTATGGCCTTCCCTTCATG
>JACQIA010000016.1 GCA_016198705.1 Candidatus Aenigmatarchaeota archaeon | reverse complement strand
CTTTTTCCTAAAGCATCTGCCAGTTTATTTAACCTAAATGCTAATTCCTCAATATCTGTCATTTTTTTAAATGGCGTGAATATGTTAAATCCTACAAGCATTAAAACTGTAAATATAAAAATATAGAAAGGAATAGTTATATCAAAATTTAAAAATAACGAAGTACCTTTTTTGATGAGACCTTGATCTATGAGATAATAAGTTGAAAATGCTCCAAAAAGAAAAGAAATAAACAATATTATGCTGAAAAATAGTTTCGAATTTTCTTTATTTTTTTCTATTTTACTAATCCAGTCTACATTGTTAGATTGAGGCATATATTCAACTTTAATGATATCTATAATTAAAACTATAAATCACAACAAGAAAATATAAAGTTAGGTAGAGCGTTAAAGTCAACTTAAGTGTCCGCCCTGGGCGCTTTTCCATCAAGAAATTATTCAACCAAAGCCCTGAGCAAATCAGGCCTGGCTATAATCCCAACCAACCTCCCGTTGTGGATAACAGGCAGTCTATCCACTCTATTCTTTTCCATCACTGTTGCCGCTTCAATTATATTTCCATCAGGAGATATAGAAACCACCTCTTTAGACATTAAATCCTTTACTTTGATTTTCGACATCTTCTGCAGCTCTTTTTTAAATTCCAGATGGTCCTTGACCAAAGATATCAGAAGTATGCTGAGAATGTGGAACTCATGGGTCAAGGCATTCTCCTCCGGCAGCTTTAACCTCATGTACTTGATTATATCAGTCTCGCTGATTACCCCCACCACCTTACCATTGCTAACCACAGGCGCCCCGGATATATGGTATTTTGAAAGAATCTTCGCAACATTAAAAATCGAGTCTTGCGGCTTAAAATGCACTACCTTTCTTTTCATGTAACTTTTAACAAGCTTCATAATATTTAATAATATATTTGGTGTTTGTATTTATTCAACCTTAGACAGTAGCTAAATCAGCACTTTGAATATTACGGACGGCATTTGCAATTGACTTAACACCTACCTGCCTACTCAAGTGGTACACGTCCGCACCTCTTCCTCGATAAACTTCTTTAGCTCCCTCATATTGCCCATGAGAAACTCCTCTTCGTGAAATAACAATAACTGCGTCACTGTAAGGTACTCTATCAACATCAGTTGAAGGATGAACAAATATCAAATCAGTGCCATTTACTGCTGCTTGAATTGATTGTTGCTGTTCTGATTTGATATCACCCCAAATTGCGATACGCCTATATTTGCCATTCACGCTAGTTGGACTTGGTTCCTCCTTTTTCCCATTTGCTGCAAAACTGATCAAAGTCAATACACGACTTTCTTTAATCTGAAGTTCTCTAATGAGCACTTTGTATAAGTTTTCTTCGGTGGGTACGTCTTGAAGCCTTTCATGAAGTTGGTCGTCTTCTAGTCTTGAGAGATATCTATTAAACAATGCGTCATCTCTCGTTATAAGAGTTAATACAGGTGTAGGTAAGACTTGAATTCTTTGACAAAATTGTTCTAATTGTTCTCTAGGCACATATTTCAATCTGTGCTCTGTTTGCGACATTGCTAACCTTCTATAAGTGCTATCCACCAAAGGTCTTTGTGGATTGTCAGGAGATATTACCATATCTAACCAATTAACTCTTCTTGTTGGTCTCGACGTTAATGTTGTCTTCTCTTCTTTTTGTTCTGGCGCTTGCTGAGGGGCTGGTTGTTCAGAGACAGGGGCAGGTGGTCTCTTAAGTTCTTCAAGAAGATCATCTAAACCGTCATCAGTCCATATACTTGGATTTCGTATTAACCATGCAGCACCTGATTTGTTAGTATGTGTCACCTCGTTCACTATTTCGAAAATTGGAGTTACCTTACCATTTAAAGCGACCGGTATATCTGCATAATCCAGTAGAAATATCATATATTCTTTAGGACTTGTCCAATCTCCTAAACCTTCAAATGCAATAGCATATTGGGGATGTTTTAAAAGCATGTCAAATCCGTAATGTCTTCTTTCAAGTGGTAAAGTTGAAATAAGGTGTGCTACTACACTAGGGTTTACACCGTCTTTAAGAGAATCTAAAACTTCGCTTACATAACGAGCATTGTAAAAATCCATTAAAGCGCGCCACCGTGGTTTTGGTTTACCCTTATCTACATATAACATCTCGTAAAGTTTGATCGCATTAGACTCTCCCAGTTTTTTGAACGCTTCTGATGCATAGGGCAAATTTAATAATCTTTGAAGTGACGAGTAAGATCTACCTATTCTAGGAAGATTATCAACCAAGAAAAGAGGTAAATTAGATCGAGGGATTATAGTTAAGCTAGGTAAAACTGAAGTAAGCTCGGTCAGGTATAGTCTAGCTGCAGCACCTCCACCAGATTCGGATATATCGTTTAACTGTTCCAATAGTTTTCTTAAAAGTGTTGGTAATTTACGTTGCATCATCCCAAATTCTGCTATCTCTAGTGTATCTTTTATACCTTCTATAGCCGGAGGATTTACATTAACTGTGCTTCTATAATGAGAAAATCTCTTTTCTACTGAAGTACGGATTTCTTCAGACATCGAGTTTCTTTTTGCTTGTCTAATATAATTACCCAATTCAGTTCCTAATCTGGGTATTAAGAGAAGTGGTGTTAATAATCGTATGAGAGCTGTAGATGGTTTGGTTTTTCTTTCAATAGTTTTAACAGTTGGGTCACTAGTAAATTCTTCAAGTTCCCTTTCATATCGCTCTAATTGGAGATGAACAAAATCAAGTGCTGACTTGTATCTGGCATCAGAGTCTTCTCTAAAAAGATGACCTACTGCAGAAACTAAGGTTAAATAAGATTTTCTATAGTCATTAGCATTCTCAAGAAAAGATTTGGACTTTCGTTCAGATATGCGATATACGTCGCTTATAACTTGAGCTGGAGAAAATCTAAGTTTTTCTCGCCGCTGTCGTTGCTTTCTAAATACACTATTCTGAACAAAACCCATATATTATGTTGATAATCACTTAAACTTTTAACTTTTACTAAAATTCATCTAATTTTACTACCTGCGATAATATCCTTTTCAGGTTTTACTAATACAATATCACCGTTTCCATCATCTGCTGCAAGTACCATACACTGGCTTTCAATCCCCATGATTTTTTTTCGTTCCAGATTAAGAACAAAAACAAACTCTTTGTCAATTAAATCTTCTTTTGAATAATGATTTTTCAGCCCAGCCACAGCCTGCCTTTCTTCATTTCCAAAGTCAACAATCAATTTAATCAAATTCTTCGAACCCTCTATATCTTGCACATCCTTTATTATACCGATACGTATATCCAATTTCTTAAAATCTTCAAATGGAACTTCCATACGGAAATTTACTATACTAAAGTTTATAAAAGCAATCTGCGAGGTATGAAACATGTCTGATAAGCGAATAATACTCCATATAGATTTGGATGCATTTTTTGCTTCAGTTGAGGAAAGAGAAAATCCAGAATTAAAAGGGAAACCTGTAATAGTTGGAGCCAATCCCAAAAATGGTCAAGGACGAGGAGTTGTATCTACTTGCAATTATTTATCAAGAGAATTTGGTGTTAGGTCTGCAATGCCTATATCTAAAGCTTGGCGATTATGTCCACAAGGTGTTTATTTGAGACCTAATTTTGAATTATACGAAAAGGCATCTGCAAAAATAATGGAAATTCTACGAAAGTATACTGACAAGTTCGAACAAGTAGGCATTGACGAAGCTTTTCTTGATGTTAGTGATAAGGTAAAAGATTACGAAGATGCTATGGAATTAGCAAATAAGATGAAGAGGGAAGTTTTCAATAAAGAGAAATTAACATGCTCTGTAGGCATTGGTTCTAATAAATTAATAGCAAAATTGGCGTCTGATTATAAAAAGCCATATGGATTAACTGTTGTGAAACCTGAGAATGTAAGAAGGTTTCTATATCCTTTACCAGTAAGAAAACTGATAGGAGTTGGACCTAAAACAGAAATCAAACTCAAGGAACTAGGTGTTAAAACCATAGGAGATCTGGCCAAATTTAACAAGGAAACCCTAATCAAAATTTTTGGAAAATGGGGAGCTGAGATGCACCAGCTTGCCAATGGCATTGACAACAGTGATATTACGGAAGCGCATGAAATAAAATCTGTCGGACGCGAGGTAACGTTTGAAAAGGATGTTGACGACCCAGAAATAATCTTCTCTGCAATTAATGACCTGATAGATGAATTTCATGAGGAAATCATTGGTTCCGGCATGCAATTCAAAACAGTTAATATAAAAATAAGGTACGAAAATTTTGAAACGCACACTCGAGCAAAATCTTTTGAATTCTATTCAAATGACAAGGTAATCATAAAAAACACTGCAAAACAGTTGGCTCAACCATTTCTCAATATCGGAAAAAAAGTACGACTCATCGGAGTGAGAATCTCTGGGTTAAAATTTGGTGAAAGCCAAAAGATATTGAAAGACATTCGCTTATGAAGCTGTTATAGTG
>JACQIA010000014.1 GCA_016198705.1 Candidatus Aenigmatarchaeota archaeon | reverse complement strand
ATATACTTATTATAATAAATTATAATATAAGGTGGTGTAATGCCTGAAATATTTAAGACGAAAATAAGGAAAGTTGGCACTTCACTAGGAGTTCTAATACCGAAAGAATTAATTGAGAAGCAAAAAATAAAAGAAGGCGAAGAAGTGGAAATTGGGTTATTGAAACGAAAGAAATTAGAAGAAGTTTTGAAATTATTTGGAACTGCTAAAGGTACGAAACCATTTGAAAGAGACCGTATTGACAGAGTAGACAGATGGTAATGTTACTTGATACATCAGCTTGGATCGAATTCTTTCAAGGAACAGAGAAGAGTAAGAAGGTTGAAAATGTACTAAAAACCGAAGAAAACTTTACTAGTATAGTTACTTTTGCCGAGATTGTAAACTGGTGTTTAAAAAATAACATCCAAGATAAAATAAAAGGCTATATCGAAGGGATTAAAAATGGTTCGACAATTCTGGAGCTTAACGAACCTATAGCCATTATAGCTGGAAAATTGAACTATGAAAGAAAGAAAATTGTTAAAAATTGGGGTATGATAGATTCTATTATTCTCGCTACAGCGCAAATTTATAACCTAAAGGTTTTGACTAAAGATTCTCAATTTAAAGATTTGTCTAATGTAGAGATTTTATAAATCCGATAGGCGGGCGAGTGGCGGGGATTTAAAAATACTTAAATATTTATTTAATATATCATTCTATATGCCTCTAAATCGGTTCCAGCGACTCTACTTGAAGGAAAATAAAGGAGTGGTCGTAAGCGAAAGTTTTGCTTTTGTAATACCACCCTTCTCTCCTTTCGTATATGGTGTTACTCAATATGAAATAAAAGGTGAAGGGACTATAGATGGAAACCCTTACACAATGAAATTATCATCTTATCTTCACGATTTACACGTAGGGGATAGAGTTGCCGTTCGTACAAGAAAATGGGAACCTTTCCCATATTTCTTTCCATTTCCTCATCTACAAAGGGCAAGAAATGAGGAAGGAATTGTAGTTGAAGGGGATATAAAAAGGGCAGTAGGGTACGAAGTTTTGAAAAAAGCAGAATCTGAAGTAGAAAATAGTCCGCGAGCCAATCCCGTATAATATTCTGCATGACAATTTCACCTAACTATAAATTAGCATAACTTTTAGCCAATGGATGATATACAACTTATTAATCTCAAACCTTATTAATTTATTATTGCAATATTCTATAGGAGGTCTAATAATGGCAATTTCGGTAAAGGATATTCAAGACATGTTCAACAAGGACGTCTTTACAAGCAAAGGCATGTATTGCGGGAAGGTAACGGATATGGAGCTTGATCTGTCTAGGTTCAAAGTTCGTTCTCTAGTAATAGAAGCTGCCAAAAATTCCAGTTTAGGAAAAATGGTTGGGGGCAAGAAAGGAATAATTGTTCCTTATCCTGTTGTGCAGGCAGTTGGAGATGTTGTCTTGGTAAATCATAAGATTCTGTCTGGCATGCCTGACGAATCTGGTGAAACTTCGGCAGAAGAACAAGCTTGATCCCATGGAAGGCAAATTTCCAATAAAGGCTAAAGAGATGCCTTGGTCGAAAGCTGGCGAAGCCTATGTACTGGCGGATACAGAAAGCAAGAAAACCTACCCATTAGACCCTATATCGTTTCTTGTCTGGGTTCAATGCGATGGCAAAACCCAGGTAGACAATATAGTAGACATATTTACGGTTAATGGCAATAGGGATATAATTAAGGCTGCTGTTTCTGGAATATTGGATAAATTGGCTAATAATGGTTTGATTAAGTGGGTTTAGTGATTGAGTAATCAATTTCTGAGAGAGTTTTATACAGAACCATAATCCTTTGTGAGCCAAAACACAAGAAATATCATCGAGAATATAAAAATTGCAAATAATTCCTACTACCTGTAATTCAATCTAAGAAATTTTCTAAACAATTGAATTTCTTTATATGCCTAAGCTTTCTTCTTCGTCTTCCCAATCTTCGAACGGATCGAATACATCGTCTTGCATCTACCAACCCTCCTGAAAGTTTAATCCCCAAATCAAAAAAAAAGAAAAGTGGGGAAGGATTTCATCTTATTATATCAATCCCCAAAGTGTGACTAATTTCTCTTACAACAGGTCTCTCGTAGCTTACTGGACCGAGTATGTACGGCGATTTAACTCCTGTGATTATTGCGATAACTTGAATTTTGCCTTTGAATTCAGGTAAAATTCTAGCTCCCCAGAATACAGTTGCTGATGGGTCTAAATGCTGCCCTACTGTTTCACCGATGAGATTTACTTCTTCAAGTCTCATGTCTTCTCCTCCGGTGATGTGCACTAGTGCGCCAGCTGCGCCTGTATAATCCACTTCAAGCAAAGGATTCATTAATGCCTTTGTTATAGCATCCCTAGCTCTATCACTGCTGTTAGATTCACCTACTCCTATTGCAGCTACACCGCCTGCACTCATTACTGCCCTAACGTCGGCATAATCTAGATTTACCAAGCTTGGTAGTGTAATAGTTTCTGTGATGCCTTTGACCATGCTAGCAACCAGCTCGTCTGCAATTGCAAACGCTTGTTGAACTGATAGATTACCAGCATATTTCAGCAATTTGTCATTCTCGATTACGATTACTGTGTCTGTAACCTGTCTTAGGGAAGCCAGACCATCTTCGGCTTTGTTGATTCTAGCACCTTCGACTTTAAACGGCATCGTCACTACTGCTATTACTATAGCACCCATTGATTTTGCCATCTCACAAACTACCGGAACACTTCCTGTTCCAGTCCCTTTACCCAAGCCAGCTATGGCAAATAGTAGATCAACCCCGTCGAGAATCTCTTTTATTTCGTTTCTGTTCTCTTCCGCTGATTTTTTTCCTATTTCAGGATGACCACCACAACCTAACCCACGTGTCAATTCCCTACCGATGAGAATCTTTTTGTCTGCTTTACCCACGGCTAAATGTTTCGCATCTGTATTCATAGAAACAGTTACAGCCCCTTCGACTCCCATCTCGGTCAGTCTGGTTACAGTGTTCTGTCCTGCACCTCCACATCCTACTACAGCAATCTGGGCTTTCTTTATTTGAAATCCAAATTCCTGTTCTGCTAGCTTATAGTAATCAACATTGGCAAATGTTGCACCTGAAATTGATTCTAACTTAAACCTTGTTGTAGGAGATTCCTCACCCATGGTTTTTCCTAGCGCGCTTCTTACTATTGATTCCATTTTTTCTCCTCCTATCATTTTCAAAATATATTTTGTATCATCGAAAACCCCTTTATAAGGCTTCGACATAGTACATTTGAAAGAATTAGACGATTATAAAAACCTGTAACTAAAAGGAATCGTTTCAAACCCGTAGTTAAACCCGACGTGAATTATTTCAAACCCGCAGTTAATTAAGTTGATAAGACTATTTTCTGATATTGATATTTAAAGCATATCTGATTTTCAATCTATATCTTGCAGTAAATAATTGACGTAAATTTTGTGAAAAATTAAGAAAAACCGCAATTAATTGTGTGTGGAAAACCATTACACACAATGAGTTTTATTTATTACATAAAGAAAGCTAGAATAGCATATTAACTGTAATTAATTACATATAATCTCTAGTTAGACGAAATATTTTTATACTGCAAATACTAAATGCTAAAAATGCAAACCAGGAAAAAGAACAGTAAAGAAAAGGAAATGGAAGAATTTCTAAAAAGATTACAAATTATGTTTGCTAAAGCTGTAAAGAAAGGTGAACGTAAGTATAAGAAATTTTATAAAAATAAGGTTGCCTTCAAAGGAGAAATAAAAGGAATATGTCCATATCAAGCTATTGAATTTAAGGATAGGGAAGGTAAGAACGAACTGGAAATACCTGTATCTTTTAGAATAGGAGACAAGGTAAAAATAACGATAGAGAAAGGTAAACAATAAAGCTTAATAGCAATCAAAATTATATGATTTTTATGAAAGAGGAAGTAAAATTCAAAGAACCTGAACTGGAGAAACTATACCAAAAAGTAGCCAAAAGAGTCAAGTTCAAGAAGTCAGATTTAGGTATCTAGAGTTCTTTAGGGTGGAGAATGCTTATCTTGAATGCATTTTCTATTGCTTGATTATGAATTAATTTCTCGTCCAACGTGACAAAAACATTCGCTTTATTTGTTATTGCAACAGCCAAATGTAGAGCATCCAAAGGTTCTGCATCATAACTGACATCTTTTATTTCCTGTGCTTTCTTGTAATCCTCAAAACCACTGCCAACAAGTTCTATTTTTCTCTTTCTTATGAGCGTGTTAAAGAATGAGAAGAACAATTCCCTGTCAGTTTCCCTATCTATTCTTTCGTCCAGTATCATGAAAATTTCTCCTGTAACAGAAACGGGGAGGAATCCTCTGTAATTGTAGCCGACTCTGTTCAGATAATCTTTGCACTCTTCTCTGAATTCTTCGTCCTCAAGAAACGCCCCTAAGATAATTGATGAATCTATGTAATGAGAAGGTAAGCGTGTAAATTTTCTTATCAACCTTTCTAACGTCTTAGGTTTCATATAATAACAGAATTAATCTTCTTCATATTAAAAGTAGGTTCTCCCCCTTCCGTTCGCAGGTCAAGTTTTTTATTTTGGTCGGCATAAAACACTCTGCGACCTTATATTTTGTTAAGTGCCTTGCCTCGCTTTCATTTCGGTCGCATAACAGTGATTTAACAGAACTGACTAAAATATATTCTTACACCATTCTATATTGATTTTATGGATTATTGGAAAATAGACAAAGAGCTAGTGAAAAGAGTTGCTGATAATTCTAGATTGAAGTTAACAGATGAGGAAATAGCAAAATTCACCAAACAATTATCTGACATCCTTTCTACTTTCAAGAAACTTGATGAGGTAAATACCAAAGATGTCAAGCCTTCCTTCCATCCACAGGAGATGAAAAATGTTCTTAGAGACGATAAAGCGGAAGAATGGGAATGGGAGCCTTTAGCCAACACCAAACATAAAGAAAACAAATATTTCAAAGGACCGAAGATTGTATGAAAGACTTGAGAGAGATAGTGAGAGCTTATCTTACAGAAACCAAGTTGATGCAAATAGCCACATCAAAGGACAACAAACCTTGGATTGCAACCATCTGGTATGTTCATGACGAAGACCTCAATCTTTACTTCATTTCCCGCAAGGCCACACGGCATTCTATTGAGATTAAGGAGAACCCGAACGTTGCAGGAGCAATCGTCAAACCACATACAGTTGGTAGTGGCGAAAAGGTTAGAGGGCTTCAGTTTGAAGGAACAGTCGAATGGTGTTTTGGGAAGATTCTGGAAAAGGCAAGAGAACTTTATTATGCCAAATATCCAACAGCTGAACAGGTGCCGTTAGAAGTACTGCAAGATCAAAATTTTGTTGCTGCATTTTATGTTATACACCCGAAAGCCTTCGTTTTGTTTGATAATGTAAACTTTCCAGACAACCCAAGACAGGAGCTTAAACTATGAAAGACATTTCTGTAAAACAATTTCTTCAAGATGTCAAATCTGGCAATATTGATTTGAATGATTTCTTCTCTGGTGTAATTGAAAAATGTGAAGTCATCCAAGAGAAGTACGATGCATTCATTACTTTATTAGAAAAACTTCAAGCGCCGAGATCTAAAGGCAAACTATACGGATTACCATTGTCTGTAAAAGACAACATCTGCACTAAAAACATCCAAACTACAGCAGGCAGCAAAATATTGGAAGGTTACATCCCTCCGTTTGATGCCACTGCGATAGATAGAACAAGGAACGAAGGTGCTGTGATAATTGGTAAAACTGTCATGGATGAGTTTGGGTTTGGAACTTTTTCTGTCAATTCTACTTATGGTATACCTAAAAATCCCTTAGATCTTGATAGAACTTGTGGTGGCAGCAGCGGTGGTGCTTCTTGCTTGACTTCGGCTGCAGATTTTCCCCATGTTGCATTAGCAGAATCCACTGGCGGAAGCATATCGTGTCCCGCCGCTTTCACTGGCACTGTTGGATTGACACCAACATATGGATTGGTTTCCAGATGGGGATTGATCGATTATGCCAACAGTCTAGATAAGATTGGATGTATAGGCAAAAATGTTTATGATATTGCTTTGTTATTATCTGCCATTGCTGGCAATGATAGTCACGATTCTACTTCATTAAGTGTGCCTAAACAAGATTACACAAAATATCTTACGAAAGATGTTAAAGGGATGAAAATCGGTATTCCCAAAGAATATTTTGAAGGTGTGAATGAGAATATATCAAAAATAATCTGGGCTGCTATTAAGAAATTAGAAGACGAAGGAGCGACATACAAAGAAGTTTCATTACCGCATACCCAATACGCATTGCCATCTTACTACATAATAGCTGTATCTGAAGCGTCTACCAACTTAGCGAAATATGCTGGGATGAGATATGGGTTGCATATGGCATTACAAGGTAATTTCGACGAATACTTTTCTACAGTTAGAAGCAATGGGTTTGGTGAGGAGGCTAAAAGAAGGATAATTCTAGGAACATTTGCAAGGATGGCTGGGTATAGGGATGCGTACTATCTGAAGGCATTGAAGGTTAGAACTAAGGTGATAGAAGATTTCAAGAAAACTTTCAAAAAATTTGATGTATTGGCTGCTCCAACGATGCCTGTAGTAGCGCCTAGGTTTGATGAGATAGAGAAGTTATCGCCTATAGAAGTATACATGATGGATATACTGACTGTAGCGCCGAATCTTGCCGGAATACCTATGATATCAGTTCCAGCTGGTGAAGTTAATGGTTTGCCTATTGGTTTGCATTTAATGGGAGATCATCTGGAAGAAAAGAAAATTTTACAAGTTTCTCATGCATTCACCAAAACTTAAGAAGCTAACACCTATAAAGTTACTCTATGCCTACAAACATTTACGTAGCTGCATATCCTTTTCATAGAAGAGAAGCTATTGATGAAACACTTGCGGGTTTAGCCCAATCCTTAAGTGGTTATCCCTTGTCTTATTTGCAATTTTATTCTATTGTTATCTTAGGTGAACATACCAAGTTAAGCGCATACGATTTACAGAGAAAAACTTTAGATGCTATCGAAACTACAAACGCTCAAGTAGATGTTGGTTATAGAGAATTGCGACATTTGATTAAGTATCAAGGGGAGTTTCATGGTGTCGTTGCTCCGGATGGTAGACAAATTTATATGTTTGGAATGCAACGGCCTGAGGTTCCAAGTCTAAGAGAGAAAGCATCTTTAGAATTAGTTACTGTGGGGGATATTTTAATGGATACTGTGCTTGAATTTTCGGAATATCACTCTGGCTTAACTTTATGGAGGTTTGACTTTCCGTCAAGACAAACGGCCGAAGAGAAGTTAAAGATTGCAGAAGAACGTTTGAGAGGAGGGGGTTTGCAGGTAGTTTCTAGTATGGCAGATGTTGTTCTTTAAAACTAGAAATGCTCAAGAAAAATAGAAAAATATAGTAGCATGATTCATTAATTATT
>JACQIA010000012.1 GCA_016198705.1 Candidatus Aenigmatarchaeota archaeon | reverse complement strand
ACAATCTTGTATTAACGGATTTTGCTCTGCAGATAGTTGCCCTACTTCCGGATTTAGTACAGATTATTGCCAAGTAACTCCTGATCCTTTGTGTTTGAGTGATGTAGATAATGATAGGGTAGCTGATAATTTAGATTGCAATGATGTTAGTACTGCTATTGGTCAATGTGATGGAGCACAATGCAAACAATGCAACGAGGATTCTTCTGCTAATAATGATAGAGGCATTTGTGTTAATATTCCTGATTGTGTAGTTCCTGTTGATTGCTCTGTTTCATCTTTAGATGTAAGTCAAGATATTTGTATTAATGCTGACTGCAAGTGGAGTGGAAATACATTGAAATGCGGAGCTACTTGCCAGGGTAATTTAGTTGAGAGATCTACAACAGGACTTTGTGAAGCACCTGCGGTTGTAAATACTCTCGATGAGTGTACTATTAGAAATCCTAGATGGAATGATTTGAGAGATACTGTTATTTCGCAATCATTTGATGATTATATTGTTAAATTGAAAACTGATGTTCAGAATTGCAATGGTTTAAGCATTAGGTTTGAGATTGCTGAGAATGATGGCTTATTTGGGGTCAATATAGATCCAAGTGTTGATATTAGCGATATTACTAATGTTGAGGTTAGAAATGGTGTTGCTATAGGAGAGTGGGAGGTTAATTATATTGAAAATGCCGATAGTGTTTTGGGTATTAGTAACAATCCTGAATATGTATTTAAGGCTGTTGTTGTCGATAATCAAGGCAGAGAAAAAGAAACAGGTTGGTCTGGCAATTTGAATGTTGATATTTTTGAAATAGTATTTACTGGAAATAGCATAAGAAATGGAGAGGATATTGCTAAATTAAATGATATTTGGAAAATTGAGGTTAACCTTAGAGAAGATAGAGATCATGTTTATGTAGTATTTGATAGAAGCGATGAGGTAAGTTTGGATGATAATGGAAATATGATTGTATCTGAGAGTATACCTTTCTTTGAAATGAGGAAATCTGGAACTGTTTATCCTACAAATAGAAATTTATTTTTAAATGCCTTAAGTTTGGCTAATGATGTTGCTATGCCTCTCGGAGGATATTCTTATCAAATTATTGTATTTGATGATGACTTTAGAGAAGGAAAGAGAAGTTCTGTGAGAACATTTAATATTGTTGAGACTCCAGGAACAACTCCAACTTGCATTGGTTTAGCACGAGATGATTGTATAACTTCTAGCTTGGGATGCAAATGGTCTGGAAGTTCATGTGGAAGTAGCTGTGCTGCAGGAGGCTATGTTGAATCTAGCGCGAATAATAGGATTTGTGAAATTCCACAACAAGACGCGAATCCTATAACTATAACTGTGCAAAATCCTAATGCTGCTCAAGAATTTACTTCAAGCCCAGTTACATTTACATTAAATATTGGCACTAGCGAAGCTTTAAGCTTAAATCAATGCAGATATGCGTTTAAGAGAGGGAGATATGCCCAAACTAGCTTACCTGCTTTCGGAGGGATGACTAACTTTGAAAATATAAATCCTGATGGAAGATCACAAAATTCACAGATATTATTTAGCAATTATGATATTTATTCAAGATTTGGAGATGGGGAATATGGATATTATATAAGATGTGAAAATGGAGCTAATATAGGAGAAAGATTGGGGCATATTATAGTAGCTATAAATGCACCTCCCCCTATAGAAGTTGAACCTATAATTTTATCAGTAGAAGCAAATGAAGGCAGTCCAGGAAGAATAGAATGCCCTGCTAATCATGTAGTTAGTTCTGCAAATGCTAGGTATTATTGCCCTAATAACCCTAGTAATCTTATTGTATGCAATGTTGAAAAATATATTGGAAGGAATTATGCCTCTGCTTTATTTGATCATCAAACTGAGGGATCTGAGTGTAGAGGAGATGATCCTTGTCCTGGGGTTGTTAAGAGAGGAAGCATAACTATTGGCTGTGTTCCAACAGGCTCTGTATTGCCAAAGACTGAATGTGAGGATGGAATTGATAATGATAAGAATGGATGCGCGGACTTTGGAGTTGATTTAGGATGCGATGGCATAGAGGATAATAATGAGGAAGGGAGAACATGTCCAAGCGGGCTTACACAATGCAGTGATGGAGTTGATAATGATGGAGATGGTTGTGTTGATTTAGATAATGAAGGAGATTGTACTGTTTTAAGAGATAATACAGAGGTTGGAAGTGTATGCAGCTCATGCATTAATACAGGAAATGAGATTTGTGATGATGGAAAAGACAATAATTGTAATGGACAATTAGATTGTGCTGAAAGTAGTTGTAGCGGAAATGCTGCTTGTCAGACTACTCCACCAGGTGGAACACCCCCACCAGGAGTTACTGGCGAATGTACTGTCAGCTCTATTAGATGGGTTAATACAGAAACTGAAGCAACTATTTCAAGCATTGAGGAAGGACAGACTGCTTATACCTTAATTGAGGGAAGTGATTGCAATATCGGAGAGACTGTAAACTATAATATAAGAGAAAAAGAAGGAGGAAATCTATTAGACTTATTATTCCCTGATGAGGATATTTTAGTAAATGCGCCAATAAGGTTTACTTCTGATAGGATTATGCTTATTAGCTGGGTTGCAACAAGACAGGAGGATGCGAGAAATCCGAATAATGCTTATTATATTAAAATTGGAAATGTTGAAAGCAGTAATTTGAATGTTGTTGCTAGAACTGGTGTTGCTGCTTGTGTTCCAAGTGCTGAAGTTTGTAGCGATGGAAGGGATAATGATTGTGATGGACAACTAGACTGTTTAGATTCTGATTGTAGAGGAAATGCTGCCTGCACAGGCCAGATAACACCATTAATAATTAGAAATATGGGACCTAGCAGCAGCATTGATTTCAATTTTGAATTATTTATTACATTAGGCGGAGGAAGCGGAGGAAATGGAAATGCTGAATGCTATTGGGATGAAGTACCTAATCCTCAGATGAACTTAGATACTTTGATTCCTGGAGCATTTGCGAACAGATTTAGCAATTTTAGGAATGAATTTTCAGGAGGAGTGTTTAATACTAGATATTATACTAATATTATCAGGCCTAATGGAGAGCATAACTTCTATGAAAGATGCAGAGATTCTGAGGGAGCGAATATACCTTTACAAACAATGACAACAAGAGTTAATGTTCCTGATGCTAATAGACTGAGGATATTAAATGTTGCTCCAAATGGAATAACTTATGGAGTAAGGAATGTGGATGTTAATGTAAATACTGCTGGAGGAAGAGGTAGCGGGGCTAATGTTAGATGCAGCTATTCTGGAAGCGGATTAACAGGCAACTTAAATCCTGTGTTATCTTCAGGAAATATTTATACACATAGCGCTAACATTCAAAATGTACCTGTTGGAAATAATGTGTTTACAGTTACATGCACTGATGATGCTGAAACTCTTACTAGCAATATTAACTTCAATGTGGCTTTAGATACTACAGCGCCACAGATTGTGCAGATAGTTACAAGCGGAACTAAATATATCAGGACTAATGAGGAAGCTTTATGCAGATTGTCTACAACAAGCAATGTCGATGCAGGAGCAGATTTAATCAGAGATGACAGCAGGAAGATACATTCAGTTGTTACAAGCTCAAGCTATTATGTTAGATGCAGGGATAACTGGGGCAATGTCGGGAATATTGTCAGGGTTAATGTTTGATGAAAATGAAAAAAGGACAAGCGCAGCAAATTTTTGTATGGATTTTTATATTAATATTGGCTGTAACAACTTTATTT
>JACQIA010000022.1 GCA_016198705.1 Candidatus Aenigmatarchaeota archaeon | reverse complement strand
TTAGATTTGTCCTTTTCATCAGAAAGAGAAATTATTCCTTTTTCCTCTAAGAATCTACATGATTTTCTAAACTGTTTCTGGCTTAGTTGCTTTCCACTCAGTTTAGCCAGTTTATAGGGACTGACTTTTTCCTTGTTTAAAAGACTAAGTATTATTTCTACGTTATAAATTGATGAATCAATCTCCCTTAACAATAAATTAGACATGCCAGATTATTGTATCTTCTATTTTATATTATTAACGTAAGTAAAAAAGAGATTTTAATGTTAGGGGTATTTTCTGCAGTTTTTACACGTATAGAAATTGAAAATAATTTACATAAAATTTTTTCTATATCTCTACCTAAATTTTATTTCTATTTAATATGTAAAATATTCTGTAAGAATAAATGTAACAACTTCACGAGAGTACTTATTAAGAAGTTCAATTTAAAGGTATTATTGCTGGGTCATCGGGTATAGGTGAACCCCCTCGTCTGCAAAACTAGACCTTCTGGGGTCTGTGGGTTCGATTCCCACACCCAGCGAAACCAACTAAGGAGGTATAGACATAGAGATATTTAAGTTTATCTGAGAAAAGAAACATTTATATATAAGTAAGCATATTGCTTATGTAAGTAATAAGTATATACTGGGGAACCCGAAGATTCCCCAGAAGAAGCCCACGCAAATGAACCCCGAGAAGAATGAAAAGAAAGAGATTAATAAAGATTTTGAAAGGAAGTACATACCAGAATATCCCTATGTTGACATTGAGTCAATGGCAAATGATTTGTTAGAATGGATAGAACCAGCAAAAGAGAAACCAAAAGAACAACCAGAAGCAAAGAAGAAGAAAATAAAGAGAACTTATCCTCAGGACTGGAGTTCTTATAATAAGGCACAACAACTAGAGAAAGTATATCTGATGAGATTTCTTGATGAACTGTTGGATTATATCCCATTTCCAGAAAGGAAAAGTGTGGGCAGGAATCCTGTAAGTCCAAGAGACAAGATATTCTATTTGGCTTTACAGTCTTATAACCTAAAAAGTAGTAGAAGATGTATTTCTGACCTGCAAATAGCAAAGAGATTAGGATACATAGACAAAGCCCCTCATTTCAATACTGTACTAAAGTGCATGAAAGACAGGGACTTGATATCATATCTTAAACACTTAATTTCTGTATCAGGGTTGCCATTACAACAGATAGAAACAGACTTTGCAGTTGATAGTTCTGGATTCAGCACTTCACAGTTTGGAAGATGGCTTGATGTAAGGTTTGATGAAGGCAAGAAGAAAGAGAGAAGAAAGTTTGTCAAGGCACATATAACTTGTGGCGTAAAGACCAATATCATAACAGCCGTGAATATAACTAAAGGATATTCTGGAGATAGTCCTCAATTCCCTGATTTAGTATTGCAGACAAGCAAAATGTATGATATAGCTGAAGTATCAGCAGACAAGGCTTATCTTTCAAGGGAGAACTTTAATGTTGTAAATGAGCTTGGAGGAATTGCTTTCATTCCGTTCAAGAAAAATGTGCTAAGAAAAGGCAAGACCCAAAGATATGGCTCTTATTTATGGAAAAAAATGTTCAAGTATTTTACTGAGAACCAAGAAGAATTCATGGAGCATTATCACAAGAGAAGTAACTGTGAGTCAACGTTTTATATGTTAAAAAGAAAGTTTGATAGCCATTTAAGGTCTAAGGATGAATTCGGACAGCAAAATGAAATTCTGGCTAAGTGCTTATGTCATAATATCTGTGTTTTAATCCAGGAAATGTTTGAACTAGGAATAGCCATAGATTTTAAAAAATGTGCAGAAATACCAATTGCACATAAACACTAGTTATTTAAGTGCAAAGCCTATTCTTATTTATCAATAAAACAATAAAATTAAAAATCTATAAATAATCCTCTAAACATGCCCTCTATCCCACAATTACTAATTATATTTGGTATAGCCCTGCTGTCTATTGGCATAATCATGCAGTTTGGAAGTAAGTATCTGCCTTTAGGCAAGTTGCCGGGAGATTTTGTAATAGACAAAGGAAATTTCAAAGCTTATTTTCCTCTTGCCACATCCATAATTCTCAGCCTATTATTAACCCTAATTTTCTTTTTATATAAAATTTTAACTAAATAAAAAATTAGCAGCTCTTTCCGAAATTGTCTTCATCTGCAAATTCAAAGAAGTCATCATAGTCTATCTTATCATCCCCATTTACATCATAATCTGTATTTCCTGCATTAAACCCATCCACAAATTCAAAGAAGTCATCATAGTCTACTTTCCTGTCATCATTAAAGTCTCCTTTTAAGCTACATGCAAGAGGCTTCTTAGCCGGTTGTGCAGTCGGAGCTGGTTCAGATTCTTGTGTAGCTGCTTGGCAACTTAGTGTCTGCTCTACCCATGACTCCCCGCATGTATTGCTGCATCTTAGCTCCCCGCATCCATCTGAATTTTCATTCAATTCAGACCATGAACAGCTTACTGAACCCTCGCAGGCTGATGTGCTACTTAAACTTGATCTGCTCCTGCTTCCACTGCTTGATGAGCTGCTTGATTCCTGGCAGCTAGTATCAGGCTCAACTATTGCTCTCCATTCCCCATTTACACATCTGTCTAATCCATATTCGCATGTTCCTTCATCAGTCTCCCCTGTCAATTTAGTAAGATCCTCATCTACATTACCATCCCCATTATTATCCATGCCATCGCATATCTCAGGTGAACTCAACAATGATAATAATGTTTCAGTTGAAACCATCTTCAATCTTGCCTGTGTTGAGCCCCTTCCAAAGTGATCCGCAAATGCAAAGAAGTCATCAAAGTCTACCTTATTATCATAAGTAAGATCATATACCCTATTCCATCCCGCACTCCTTGAATCTGTTCCAAAGTGATCCGCAAATGCAAAGAAGTCATCAAAGTCTACCCTATTATCCCTGCTAAAATCACTTGGGATTATCCTAACTTCGCTAACTGCATAATACCCAACTCCATCAATCCTGTAAGCATTTGCCCCATCCCTGACTGTTTGTGAGCATCTGAATCCTAAAACATTCCTTCCATTGCATGGTATTAATAGCTCATCTGGCATTGTGCATCCAGTACTCATCTGGTCAATTGAGCTTATCTGCGACATCTTTACACATACCATGTTGTTTGAAGGATCATCAAATCTAGTTAACAGATATGATTTCCTTACATCAGTTGGAGAATTAATCCCCGAAATTAATAATGAAGATCCTCTCCCTGTCTCATCAACCGGATTTGATATTGACCCCAATATTACATCCCTGAAGTCCAATAAGTTTGTTGGGTCAAAGATATAGCTCAGCCATGCAATGACTCTTCCATCCTCCCTAATTGTAATCTGCCTTCTTCCATCTATCTCCTGCGTAGCTCTTCCAGTAAATTCATCCCCTCCTATAAATAACTTGTAAGCCACAGTTGAATTTGAATCTCTTGGAGTGCCGATTATTGCATCCCTGTTATCAACTATCCCGTCATTATCAATATCTGGATCAACGCAATTGGCTAATCTATCACCATCTAGGTTAGGGAACCCCTCATCTGTCAGCCCATTGCAGTTATTATCCCTCCCATCACAAGTCAATTCACTTAGCTCATAATACTCTACTGAATCATAATTTGGCTCTACCCATCCTGTTGCACCAGTGCAAACCTTCACAACTCCATTACATACCCCGTTCTGGTTATCTGCAAGCTCATATACTAAATTATCATCCTCTTCTCCTGAACAATCATCATCTATCCCATTGCATATTTCTTGCACACCAGGATTTATTGTATTAATATCATCTCTGCAATCTATTCTTGTATCAACAACTTTATCTCTTCCATCTGTTGTAGTCCCGCAAGTAGTATATCCATCCCCATCCTGATCCCAGTTCTCATCTGTTAAACCATCACAATCCTCATCAATTCCATTGCAGCTTACTTCACTAGGTCCTTCAGCATTAGTAAGTCCAACTGGCTCTACATCCCCTATACATGAATCTGAGAATTTATCCCCTAAACATACATAATAACCATAACTGCATGCCCCTATTCCTGCATATTTCTTATTAGCAACATCATAGCATTGTGTCTTTATATTTTCTACTTCATCAGGTTGTCCATTGCAGTTATTATCATTGCCATCGCACAATTCTGTAGCTCCAGGATATGAAGCTTTATCTCCAGGTCTGCAATCTCCTGCACTTAAGGCACTATATTGATCTCTAGGGAACGCTGATTGTAATGAAGCATCTGCCTGTCCATAATCATCCCCGTCAACATCTAGGTAAAATGTCTTCAAGAATCCTTCATCTGTCTGCCCGTTGCAGTTATTATCCAGCCCATCTGCTATCTCATTGCTAGAGCTTCCTGCAGTGCATGCTCCAACCCAATTTCCAGCATTACAAGTTTGGCTGGCCGAAGCACCACATATTCCTGTTCCGCATGTAATACTTCTTGTTAAACCCTCATCTGTTTGTCCATCAGCATCATCATCTACATTATTGCATATCTCAACCCCAGCAACAGCGCATACCCCTCCCTCATCTGTCTGGCTATTACAATTATCATCCACACCATTACAAGCCTCTGCAGCGCCTGGCTTTACACTATTACTGCCATCATTGCAGTCCTGATTATTACTTGCATAATTTGCTGGAACACCGCATGCTTGTGTTGGGAAATTAGCATTTCCATACCCATCCCCATCAACATCCCTGTAGAATGTTGTTGTAACTCCCTCATCAGTTAAGGTATCTCCATCATTGTCTATTCCATCACATACCTCTGGATTTGGAACAAATGAAACAAATTCTGTAAAGTGCTTTGTCCAGATAATTAAGTCAGCTCCTGAAGCAGTAAAGCAGTCTCCCTCTGCAGGTAATGTATTAGGATCTGCTATCTGTCCAGCAGTGCATTCCTGTATTGAAGTGAATACTCCATCTCTCACAAATCCTGCATTCTTCCCAGCCTCCCCTGGGATTGTCAACTTTGTAGCCTTGCTTAATATTAATTTTCCGCTCTTCAAACCAACCTCTATTACCTTACTTGTAGTTCCTGTTGTAACATTAGTTGTTGTTTTTTCCTTGACAGTAGGAGCTATGATTAATCCATTCCAGTTAGCTTCTCCTTTAATGTTAGTTCCAGCTGGAATCTCCACCTTTATGTCATTCCCTCCTCCTGAGCTCTTTCTTGTTAAAGTCAAAGTCTTATTAGGGGCTAGCTGCAATTCCTTTGTAACCTCATTTACTAATGATTTAACATTTAATGTAACTGCCTCTTTCTCATCTGCTGCAGCTGGAATTTCAACCTCAGTGAAATTCTCTATATTTGTATTATCAATAACAACCTCTTCAACTCCAACATTCACCTCAACTTTTTGGGCAACAACAACTGCTGGAGGTATCTTCTTCTTAACTGTCAATATGAAATTCTTTGTTGTGCTCTTTCCAGACTTGCTTAATGTAGCTGTTAATGTAACCTGCTTATCTCCTACAGTATCCCTGAACACACTCCCATTTAATGCAGTTATATTAATATTGCTTGAAACCCATCCTATTGCAACACCAGGATGCCCTGTTAACCCTGAGACTAACACAATATTTCCTAATACCTTATCCTTTGCAGGATTTCCATTTAACAACAAAGCCTCAGTTAATGCTAGTTTAGCACTATTTACAGCTAGCTCATTTAAATCAACTGTCCCTTTAACCACAAATGAGAATGTCTTTGTCTTGCTTATTGCCCCCTTCTTTACATTAGCTGTCAATGTTACTGGAGTGTCAAAATTAGGCCTTATAACACTTCCATCTGCCTCTATTATTCCTGGATTTGAAGGGCTCCAGCTTATCTTAGTTCCATCCAATCCTGCTGTTGGAAGTGTTAAATCAGTTAGAATATTTGTTGAAATAGTATTATTTCCTAATAAATCTGAAATATCCAGATCCGCCAAGGCATCATCCACAGAAGCCTCATCTGACTTAGCCTCCTTTAGAACTGTCAATGTAAATGACTTAGTAGCTGTCTCTAATCCCCTGAATAATGTAGCAGTTAAAGTAACCACCTTGTCTGTGTCAGTATAAACTGGCCTTGTAACCTTTCCGCTGAATGGATTTATCACATTTGTATTTGAAGAGCTCCAGCTTATCATGACATTATCTTCTGCTATTTGAATCAAGTTTAAATTTGTCTTTATCTGGTTTTCAGCTGTGTTCTCCCCTTTTATATTTGTAAATAACAACTTAGCCAATGAATTATTCACAGCAACCCCATTTGTGAATCCAAATACATTGAATAAGCCCCCTCCAGTAAATATACTATCTCCCCCAAATACTCTAGTCTCAACTCCCACTGCCCTGTTTAGAAAGTTTTCAGGCAGTTTAGTAACGTCAATCTCTAATTGATATCTTATAGTCCCAGTATCAAATCCAACCCCATCCCCATAACCATAGCCATAACCATAGCCAAATCCAGGTGTTCCATATCCATAACCAAACCCTGGTAACACATTAAAATCCTTTGAAAGCACACTCAAAAAATCGCATCCAGAAACAAAATCAACATTATCTATTGTACAAGTTTTAATAACCCCTTCTCCATTATCAAAATCAACCTCTGTATATAGCAAAGGCAAAAATTGCTCATCATTAACCTCAATTTCAATTTCAAATACCTTTGTTAAATCCTGTTCCGCATTAATATCTGGTGTGTTTAAAGTCACATTAACAGCCCTTGCAGGGGTAGCAAAAAGAAGTAAAGTAATAACTATAACCGTAAATACTCCACTAAATAAATGCTTCTTCAAACCCCTTTTTAACATTGCTTATTTCATAGGAATTTCTTTTTATAAACATTTCTTTATTTTGTAATATATATAGAATAATAGATAACTAAGGTTGGAGATGTTAAACTTTCTCTTTTCTAGCCTCAATCTCCCCTGCCAGCCTATCATAGATCTCTCTTACCTCTGGTCCTGTAAATTCAGCCAGCCTCATATCCATTGCATAAAGCCCCAGCCTCTCTAATGAAACTGTAACTTGTAAACTCCCCCCATATAATAAAAGATTAATCTCCCTTCCTCTCTCAAATTTACCCCTGGTTTGATAAACAGGTGAATCAGAATTTATTCCATCAATTATATCCTGCATGCTTATCATGCCCGCTATCTCTCTTAGCCTCTGCCTGAATATTCTGCTCTGTTCTCCCATAACATCAACAAAATTTTCTAAATCCACATCCATTGGAAAACAAAAAAGATTATTAATTTATCCCAAAAATCTGTTTCCTTTATAG
>JACQIA010000021.1 GCA_016198705.1 Candidatus Aenigmatarchaeota archaeon | reverse complement strand
ATGCCTGTCATGTTGTCTTCCTTGCCTGGCCCTATAATCTGCTCGCTCCTTGATGCTTCAATATGGGCCGCTACTGCAGCAAGCCCTGATTTAGTGTCGACATAGGCAACTCCCTGGCTACTCCTGTCAATGTCAGTAGCAACAGCGCATATATCTGAGGTCCAGTACTCTGTGCCTAAGTATAATGTTGCAAATGTCTTGTCCACATTCTCGCGCCATGCATCCAAGTCAGCATCATCAAAGAACAGAGTTGCATAGTAGCCTAATCCGGAGAAGTCCGTAAGGATTGATTCAAGCTGGGAGAAGAACTGGCGGGATGTGTATTGTGTATGCAAATATCTTTTTTCTCCTAATAATTCTAACAACCTGATATCTTTGATATTTGCTATAAATATTTCATATTTTTCATCATTTACATATACGCCATCTTTTCTATATTCGATTATATACCTACCAAGGGAATGCACCAATGTTGATTTCTTAGGCTCTCCTTTTTGCAAATCTGTTGTCACATCAGTATAATATTCAGTTTGTTTCCCATTTTCCGTTATAAATTCCCTTACACTCTTTTCATTTGAATTTTTATCAACTTTTACCCAGCTTTCTACTTCAATAATTTTTTCCTTTACCGGTTTTCCTTCGGCATCTTTTTGTCCTGTATCTTTTTCTATGATTTTTTTCTTTTCTTCTATAGTTATTTTACCATCCTCAGATGTGGTTTTTGCCTTTAATGGGCCCAAATCTGTAAAATCGCTTTCTATTTTTACACCATTGGTTATGCCTTCCTCATCTGTTACAGATATAGCTCTACCTATATCCTTGTCATCTTTATTTTTTATTGTCAGGCCTTCTGCCAAAGAACCTTCCACTTTGGCATCTTTGCCTGCAGTCTTTACTAATGAAACCAAATCGTTATACACTAAAGTAGGAACTCGCTTATTGTCGATAAAAGCTTCAGAAGGATTTTGGGGTAATTTACCTTTTTCCACCTCAAACACCAACTTTGCCCGTATTTCCCCTATTTTTGTTTCTTTTATTATTTTTGTCCCATCTGAAAGAGGCTTACCTTCAAAATTGTATAATTTTCCATTGCTATCCTGGTATATTGGAATTTGTGAGTCTTTACCTTCCTCCATTGTAACATCTTTGACCAGTTTTAATGTTTTAGGCTTTTCTTCATCTGATTTAATGTTTGATTTTGATGTTCTGCTTGAAACAGTCCATTTTTTTTCTATAACAGAAAAGGAAAGTTTGACAATCCTTCCTTTTTCATCTGTAAGTGAACCATCAGGATTCTGAGTTAATGTTTCTGCACTTTCTTGGTTGATATATTGTTCATATGCTATATTAGTCAATTTTTTGGCTGTATCGGATTCTTCTTTTGGCGTTTCCGGCTTTTTGGCATTAGGGTCTATTAGACCTTGCGATGTCAATCCCCAACCTTTTCTACCAGTTTTATCAATAATTTCTCCGGTATTATAATCTATTTTAGCGTTGAATGGTTTGATTGCTTCTGCAATCTGAACTCTTTGACTTAGTTTCTGTGCTTCGGGATTGCTTGAGCTTTCTAATGCTGATCTAAATTCAGGTTTGTCTATTTTGGCAATTACTACCTGTCTTGCTATATCCTTTGTTTTCGCATCCTGAGAGTCAAGTGAATTTATAGCTTCAGACGGGTCCCTTGATAGCTGGAATCTTAATACCTCTTTTTTATAATTCTCTTCTGCCGCTGTAGAAGTAGGATTTTTTATCCATGCTTGTGCAGCCTGATCGACTTTTTTTACCTCAACATCTAATGCCTTTTTTTGCGCTTCTGCTTCAACAGCTTTTTTCCAATTTTCCATATCAACAATAAATTGATTAGGATTTTGAGGATTAAAAGCTGGAGGTTTCGGTGATGTACTGGCTGATGCAGATACTGCTGGAGGCGTATTACTCCAAGTTTGATCACCAGACTTGGCATAAAATGTGGGACTTGGAATTATTCCTCCCTGATTATTTATATTATAATCTATCTTTTCCAAGTATCCATTCGGATTTGCCTTTATACAAAAATAACTTTTACCTTGTTGTTGAGGTACCAAGCTTGCAGATGTAGAACTTGAATCCCAACACCCCACTTGATTAATAACAAACCCTGTTACACTCTCCAACCCAACAGCATTTCCGGTAATCTCATTCTCATCATTTTTAACAATAGAGTTGTTACCTTCGGTGTAAAACCCAATGCTGAATATGGAAATAACCAGAGCTACAGCTATTAAAACGCTTCCAACGCTATGCGCTTTTTTTGAGAT
>JACQIA010000008.1 GCA_016198705.1 Candidatus Aenigmatarchaeota archaeon | reverse complement strand
TTGGTGGACTATATATGATGTTTGAAAAAATTGAAATTTGTCGACGACAAACACGGAGGCGTCGTCGATAAACTCACGACCTAATGATTTCTTGCTTCGTTAAACTCACAACCAAGAGCGACGATATTTTGCAAACATTGATTAACAAAAGTTTAACGAAATTCTCTTCGAGAACTGCGCGTCGAAATCGGTCGTGAGCAAATTTCAACTCACGAGGTTTCTTCGTGAAACACTCGTGCCTCGCTTACAATATTCTTTGTTCGCTTGGTCTTCAAACACATGGTAAACAGAAAATTCCTTTGCCTTCGGCAATCGGCTTTGTGCCGTCGGAATTTTCCCAAATTCGCCTCTTGCTTTATAATCAAGATTGGAGGCGAACTTTGTTTACCAACTTGTTAAGTGAAATTAATTTTTGCCCCTTTAAACAAATTTATATAATCTATCCTCATAACAAATAACATGATTCAAATACTCCTCACAGCATTGATGTGGATGTTCGCCCCAATCCCTTGGATTGTAACCGCAATTCACGTACTCATAAAAAATAACGGGTGGCGCGCAAGTCGTGCTAAAGCAACTGTTTGGGTAGTTTCAATCGTAATATGGGCGATTCTTGCATGGTGGCTAAAATCCAACTACCAGATTTTCTTTGAACAACAATTCTCAACGTCAATTTCAATATTCTTTGGAATCGCCCTGTTAGTTATCGCCGCCGTAATCGAAATAGTAACTGCTCAAGCTCTTGGCAGAAAACGTATTCTTGGCAGTAGCGAATTTGAAAAATCAGAAGACAAATTGATTACGGCTGGGATTTACAAATATGCGCGCCACCCTCGCTATGTTGAGCATCCATTCTGGTTTGTGGGATTGGGGCTCACATTTGGATACACATCACTGCTTTGGTTTGCTCTTTATCTGTTTGTTGCACTAGCAATTACTGCACATTTTGAAGAACAAGAGCTGGTAAAACGTTATGGTGAGGAGTATTTGAATTACAAAAAGAAAACACCTGCTTTCTTCATTGGGGGCAAAAATTAACTCTCGCCAGCCCTTCGGGACGTTGCACTCTGGCTCGGGCTTCGCCTCACTTAACACAGAATATGCGGTTTCGCTCGGTTGCACCTCGCTACACCCATATTTGGCACTGGTGAGTCGCTTCGCTCCAAATTATACCAGTGCCAAACATCGCATATTCTGGGACGTTAAATGCAATTCGAAAACCCGCCTATCTCTGATACTAAAACGTAAATCCCCTTTTTGTTGTCGCCTAAAAAATTAATCACTTAATTATGTTTATGAATTGTTGTGCATCTTTCCATTCTGGAAGTGTCAGAAGATATTTCCTAACAAAATGCTTCAATGCTTTCCTTCGTGTGCCAGCCGAAGTCAAAGTAGACTTCTCCCATAAAACTCTTCCTTCATTATCAGTTTCTGTTAAGAAATCTGAAATTTTAACAAATATTTTTTTAAAATTTATTTTTATTAAAGTAAGATCTTGATATTCAAATTGTTTTTTAATATAAGGAAATAATTCGAGGAATATCGAAATACCATAACTGCTTTTCATAAGTGACGTGGTATATCTTCCAGTAGGCCAATTGATACCGGAACATTCTTGTATAGCTGCAAGAAAATCATTAAGAACTTTTAATGATGGGTCGTTTGATAATATATCTCTAGGATATTTTCTACTGGAGAACGCACGATGTACTAAACTGGAAGTATCTTCTTTATTAAGCAACCTTGTTTTTTCAAGTACACCTCCCAAAAACGATATAGTAACTATCTTCTTTTTTTGTTTAGCCTCACCAATTTTGTATATACAATCCTTCAAAGGTCCATTTTCATCCATTTTTTTTAAAACATTAGAAATATACCCTCTTTCAACTTCTGGATGCTCTTTTCCATATTGAGTCCAAATTTGAATTGGATCAACGGGTTTTTGAGTTGCGTCGATATCTAAAAACAATCTATGTCTTAATTTATGTTCCCTATCTACTACTGCGATTATAGGTAATACATCTGAATTTTGTCTATTTCTCAATACATCCTTTTCTTCAGGAGTCATCTTTTTTAAAGGAACATAACCATACAACCTATGTTGACCATCAATGACTTCGCATGAGGCATATTCTGATGGTAATTTTAAGTTGAATATTCTTTCATGTGTCACTCCGATTTGGGATATGTCTGGCTCTTGGTCTAAAGCAATCAGTATGCTATTAACAAAAAAATTGTTACTGTCCATCAAGAAGTCATTAATCCCAATTATCTTCTTAATGTTTATCTTCCTTTGATATCCCTCAATAGGGTCAATCTCAAGTCTGTGAACATAAGCCAGTCTCAACAGCAAACTGACTGGAACTACTAATGCATAACCCACAAAATCTCCAGAAGAAATCTTAAGTGTAGGTTGGTTTAATAATGGTTCAAATGATTCATCTTCACTACTAAATTTAATTTTTTGTCCTAATCTTTTCAAAATCTGATATTTTATCTGTTCCGGTGTCTCCTTTATAAACACCCTAGCTTCTTCAAAAAATTTACAATCAATTAACTTAATCTGGTGTTGTGCTGCGTAGGTTTTATCGCCATCAGTGATATTAATTCCTTTGGTACATATAACAAATATTTTAGTAGTATACTTATTATCAAACTTTTGGTCAATTGCTTGTTCAATACCCGGCTTCTTTTGAACGGTTTTATTGATTTTATCTCTTAAAGTCCTAGTTCCATCCGGATTATTAGTTGTTGCACAATCGAGTACTATGGCAATTTTATCAGCACCACCAAAAACATCTATTTGATTCCCACTAGGCAGCCTATACCAAGAATCATCTCGCATAATTGTATCTTCAAAATTAACTTTTATGAAAACGTCTCGAACAAATTTTTCAAATTTTTTCCATTCTGGATCTATATTAGTAGTTGGAGTTTGTTGTCTTCTTGGCATAATGAGTATATTTAAATCAGAACTCAATAAATTTATCCTTTTTAAAAGATTATTTGAATCATGGCGACAACTGGGATTTACGGAGGGTTTTCGAACTTTTCGGACGAAACTTTGCCCCACTTCGCAGGGCAAAGGCATTTAACAAGAATTAGGCGGTTCGCAGGGTCGCTTCGCTAAAATGCCAGGCATTTTCCCCTGCTCTCCCAAATTTTTGCCAGCTCTGA
>JACQIA010000096.1 GCA_016198705.1 Candidatus Aenigmatarchaeota archaeon | reverse complement strand
GCATTTGTTGCAGTAGTCCAAGCTTCTCCACAGAAAGCACCTCCAACTAATGTTGCAGCAGCTGAATTAATACAGCTTCCTCCAACAATAATAAGATTCTTTGTTGCTACAGAACTAACTTCAGTATCTTTTACAAGAACAGCTCCTCCTTCTGGAACAGCTGTTGCTGATTCAGATGTAAGGAAAACTTTTGCATAAGTTTCAGATTCTCCACTTGGATAGTAAACTTCAGCATAGTCTTGGTCTCCATTTGTATAATGAAGTAATTTAGGAGCAACGCTATCATTAACGTATGCTTCATAAACATTTTGACCAACAGCTTCTGCTTCTTTACCTTGAACTCCACCAGATGCAGCGAATGTTCTAGTCATATTAGCTTGATCTACTTCTACTTCAACAGTACTTGCACCAATATCTGAACTAAGTCTTAATTGAAAACCAGTTCCAGCTCCAAGAGTATCATCTTTATCTTCACTATCAAAAGTTAGATACCATGTAGCGTTATTATGCCCAGCTGAAGAAGCAGTATCATCACTGCCATCACCAGTTAAATTAAGTGCACCTGCAGTCGCATAGGTGTAGCCACCAGCAGCATATACATTATGCTGAGCTCCATTTTCAGATGCTTCAGAATCTGCTACTAATACATCTCCTCCTCCAATACTAAATGGAAGATTAATTTTCAATCCTCCAGGAGTGTAGACTGTATTAAAGTTTACACCACTTCCAGCTGATATATTCACAGATTTGTTCTGAGAGTTTTCAGTGATGTTTTGAATTGTAAATGATACATCTCCAAGTGTCACTGTGTCTCCATCTTTTTTATCAGATACTTCAGTTAATCCAGTTACTTTGTTTATAACTTCTACTTCTTTTCTAGTACCATCTGTACTTACAGAAAAATCCAATAAGTAAGATTGTGCGTCCTTAGTACCAGCATATGTAGCTACAAAGTATGAATGGTAGTTATTACCATTTTTCTTATCCCAAAACATCAAATCGCTTTGAGGAGAGGTTGCAAGTCTCTTTGAAGACTCTTCACCAATTCCTATCCATCCAGCACTAGTGTTTTGATATAACAAACCAATTGTTGCAGATCCGTCTTCAATAGGCAAGTTAAGTTCTATTTTATCCTTACCTGAATTTTTTACAGTAACTTTTTCTTCTGTATTTTCAGAACCTCTTACAAGTTCAGTCATACTGAATTTTAACCCTCCAATTCCAGGCAAAGTTATTTCAGATTTTGGTGTAATGAATAAATCATCATTAGCTTTCCATTCAATAACTATTTTATCTACATCAGTTGAACCTGCGCCATGGTAAAGATAAGCTTTAACACCTTGTACAGTATCTGTGTTAAGTTTTATATCAGATTTATGTTCAAGTTCAAGTTTTCCTGAACCTAAACTAAATTCTACTGTACCAATTTCTCCACCAACTTCAAGTCTTCTAACATCGGTGATTCCCACATATGTTCCATCAGACATTTTTTCAGTTTGTCCTTCTGATAAATCAGAAGTTATTACTCCATTAACTGATAATGCTGTACTATCAGCATCTATGTAATCAATAGCAACATCATAAGTTGTTCCACCAAGAGTAAGTGTTTGAACTTCTCCTTCTTTAACAACTCCTTTTACACCTGTGTCAAGTAGAGTAAGTTTACCTGTTCCTAGTTCGGTGCTTGTTCCATTTTTCCAATCAGAAACATAGAAACTTTTTCCAAACAAAGGTAAGAAACTTCCTTCAAGATCATCTAAATCTCCACCACTACTTGTTCCAACAACATCAGATGCTGCATCAGTAGTAAAATCAAGAGTATAGTTCATAATGAACTGACTACTGGATATATTAAACCCAATAGCTGGAGTTCTATCACTAAGACCTAATAAATCTTCATAATCAGAATCCTGAAAATGAGTTAATTTAGGAGAACCTAGAGTAACTTTTTGTTCAGCATCAAATGTATCTGAATCTTCAGCAACATAAACAACATCTTTTAATAAATCAAGATCACCTTCATCAACATTTGAACCAAAAGGTCCGTTTAATGCGTCATCTAAATTTATATGATCACTAGATTTGTCTAATTGAACGACATCTCCAGTAATAGTAGAAGTTGTGCTTGTTACGCCCAGATTAAGATTTGCTTGAATGTTCCCAGCTTCAACAGCATCAAGAGCCGAAACTCCGGTGCCTGTTCCAGAAACAATAGCTGCATTAGCTACACCAGCT
>JACQIA010000095.1 GCA_016198705.1 Candidatus Aenigmatarchaeota archaeon | reverse complement strand
CTAAAAGAAGAGTTACTGCTAAATTAAGCCAGGTAACAGCAAGAATTATTCTTCATAACAGAAGAAGGATTTCTTATTTTAATAAGCTGGACAAAGCCAGCTAATATCCACGCAAAGCCGGTAATTGATCATGCATGAATTTAAGCAAAGATTCTACCTCAGCACAGAAATAAGGCCTTTGTCTTATCTCTGTTGTACATTCAAGTGCATTTTAAGTAGAATTACTTAAAATCTGCTTTTTCCACCAGCGGCCTGTTTTCTTTGACTTTACTTAAAATATGCTCCCACAAATAAACGTATTATCTTTTCATCCCATCCTTCTTGTACTAGGTCAGCAATAATTTGTTCCATCTTAGCTCCTTTTTTCTTTTCGGTGCGGATAAATTCTTTTAATTCTGCCCTTGTTTTTTGACCGACAGCATATTTTTTCTCCAATAATTCGCTTGCTCTTGCTTTTACCAGCACTGATTTTATTTCCGTATCGCTCAATAACGTGGCATTTTTCAATATAGCGGCTACTTTAGTATTTTGGGTTCCAAAGGCAAGCATATGGATAATCCATTGCTCCATTTCTTCTGGAGATAATTGTTGCAGGATCAAAGTTTGGTCTTGTTTTTTCTTTTGCGCCTGCAGAACTGTTTTTTGCCGGACAGGCATCATTTCGTTTTTGAACGAAGTAAGCTTTAGGGCTTTATTCTTTTGCTCAGGGAGGGGTGTTTCTTTGATCAGTATATCCACTCGTTTTAATTCTTGTTGTAGGTCAATGTAATTCTTTTTACCCCAATTTCTTATTTCAGGCGGTGCTGTTTTTTGTTCAAAGACGCGAGATGTTACTGTTGGCTGTTCAACGTTCACTTGCGGAGCAGGTTTCAATTTCCAGAGGAATTCAGGTATAGGGACATCTTTGATGTATAAGCCCACAACCAAAATAATAATTAACATTACCGGGAGCCAGTATAATGCATAATCTGCTGCGGAAGTTGTTATTACTTTTCCAGCGGCAATAACAATACTTAGCATAGACAATATTGTTTTCTTGATTTTTGTCATTGCTGGTCCAATTGATGCGCTATAATCTTTCGCAAAGAGGAAAGCTTTTCCCACTAGTGATCTGCTTTCCGGAAGCGGTATGGTTTCTTCTTTCTCTTCGGGAAGTTGAGGTAACGCTTCTTCTACCGGCGGCAGTTTATCTTCAGGAACTTTTTCTTCAATTACTTCAGGAACTGCTGCAGGAACTTCTTCTTTTTTGATTATCTTGGTTACTGAACTTGATCCTCCTCCGCCTCCACTGCCAGGAGCATTTCCTCCTGCGGGCGCGTCAGCCACATTGTCAACAGTTAGAGATAATGTTTGGGTGTTGTTGGTATTACCGACTGTATCATTGGCGAAAACAGTAACTGTAAGAGCTCCTTCAGCAATAATGGTTGTATCGACACTGATATTCCAAGTGCCACTGGAATTACTAGCAGTTCTATTGAATGGATTAGTGCCATTGGAGAATTGGAAGATAACCGTGTTGATTTCGAGTAAATTATCATTTACTGTCGCATTGAAAGCTGTTGTTCCGGCCAGACTAGCGCTAGCCGCAGGAGAAGAAATATTTACAGTTGGCGCAGTCCTGTCGACTGTAAAGTTTATCACGAAAGTATTGTTGATGTTATTTACCGTATCATTTGCAATGATTCTTACTCCTTGCTTTTCTTCTGCTAAGGTTGATACATTGTAACTAGCTGGCCACTGTCCAGACATATTTACTGCAGTGACATTGAAATCTTGTCCTGTTCCGTTATCGAACCAGAAGTAAACGGTGTCAATTTGTGTGAGAGTATCGAATACACTGGCATTGAAAGTTTGATTATTGGAGCGGATGCTGAAATTGCTGCCGTTGACAGGATTATTTAGGAAATTAAGAGTTACATTTGGAGAGGTAAAGTCAACTGTAAAGTTTATCACGAAAGTATTGTTGATGTTATTTACCGTGTCATTTGCAATGATACGCGCCCCTTGCCTTTCTTCTGCTAAAGCTGATACATTGTAACTAACGCTCCATTGTCCGGAGATGTTTGTTCCAGTAACATTGAAGTCTTGTCCTGTTCCGTTATCGAACCAGAAGTAGACCGTATCTACTCGTGTGAGCGCATCAAAGACGCTGGCATTGAATGTTATATTGTTAGTACGCAAACTGAAATTACTGTTATCAACGGGGCTGTTTAAGAAGTTCAATGTTACGTTCGGTGCAGTGTAATCCACCGTGAAGTTAATGACAAACGTGTTGTTAACATTGTTTACCGTATCATTCACCATAATTCTTACACCTTGCCTTTCTTCTGCTAAAGTTGAAACATTGTAACTAGCTGACCACTGTCCAGATCTATTTGTTCCGGTGATGTTGAAATCCTGTCCTGTTCCGTTATCGAACCAGAAGTAGACAGTGTCCACTTGCAGGAGAGCATCAAAGACGCTGGCATTGACAGTTTGATTACTGGAGCGGATGCTGAAATTGTTGTTGTCTACAAAGTTATAATTTATGGTTACGTTTGGTGCAGTTCTATCAACCGTAAAGTTGATTACAAACGAGTTATTGACATTGTTTACCGTATCATTCGCCATAATTCTTACACCTTGTCTTTCTTCAGCCAAGGCTGATACATTGTAACTGACACCCCATTGTCCGGACCTATTTGTTCCGGTGATGTTGAAATCTTGTCCTGTTCCATTATCGAACCAGAAGTAAACCGTATCTACCAGAGTT
>JACQIA010000100.1 GCA_016198705.1 Candidatus Aenigmatarchaeota archaeon | reverse complement strand
TGATTTTGTTTAATAAATCTAAGATGTATATCATTTTTTTATTTCTTAGCTCTTTTTCATCCTATCTTAACTTTATCCTTTCTTAACAATAGTTACATACTTTTATATATTGCTTTTTCTTGTCAATTTTGAGGTGATGTTTAAATGCATGGTTGCGGAAAATGCAAAAAAGCAACTGCTATCTTACTTTTATTAGTGGGTATAGCATTTTTAGGAAAAGATTTAGGGTGGTGGAGTTTCTGGAACATAACATGGTATACTGCATTGTTCTTAGTATTAGGAATTTCATGGACTGCTAAATCCTGTTGTGGAGAATGCTGCAAGATGGATGATAAGAAGATGAAGGCTAAGTAAGCCTTTTTTTCTTTTATTTTTGTTCTTTTTTATTTTTGTTCTTTTTGGATAGATTTATATTTTTTTCTTATTTCATCAGTATCTCCGAATCATCCTCGCTGTTTTTATTAAAACTCTCTTTATTTAGCCATTTTCTTACAAATTTCATGCTCTCAGCATGAAATTAAAACCTGAACCCCCCGTTTCTCCTCTGTTTTTGCTGGTTTTTAACATAGCTCACGCTAGCTTATCATGCTAGCAAGTTGTCATTTGGTATATCCCAAACCGTTCTAGTAACATGCATTTGTGAGTTTGTATCAGAAACCTTTTGAAAGGGATTTCTCTTCTGAAAACTAACCAGATTGCACGAAGCAACAGACTCATGAGAAAGTAAAAGTATCTGATTACAGAAAACACACTTTTACTTTTTATTTTTGCTTCATCATCAACCCTGAAGTTGGTTTCTATTCTCCATCTTCGTTTGTAGAATTTAACATAAGCATGGTAATCCTCACACACCATATTCGTTGCAAAACTCCATGTGAACTTATCACTTTTATCTCTCACAAGGACAATCCTTGTGGAAGCTTCTTCTCCCTTGTGGTCCCTAAGTTTATAATCCATGTAACCATATTTAACAACTTCACTTAACTGTTTAATCTCCCTGCTTAATTTTGGAACGAGCATGAGGTATCTAAATCCAGATAAAGCATTTATGTTCTCAGCAGAATAGAATTCTCTATCGAGCAAAACAAATCTTATTGTAAATAATTTATTGGCATATGCCAATAAATCTTTGATTGCATTAGCGCAATCAAACCCATAGTGAACCGGGATGCAAGCTAAAGGTATTTTTTCTTCCTTTTTCTCGTCAATCAAGCTGAGAACTAAAAATTGAAATTCATGCGTGTACCCATTTTCTCCCTTGCATCCTATAGTGTAAAAGCCCGTTGTTTTCCCATAGAATGGTTCCGGGGTAATATCTAAAGCAATAATCCCTCTCTTTATATTAAGCCTTCTCAGATAAGGCTTAATTATCTCTCGGTAAACACCGAGAAGATTTTCCCAATCACATTGTTTGATTTTTAAATGCAAACTATCTGATTTTCCTTCGGCAGTTTCAACATAAGTATAAGCCTTAGCTGCCAGGATTATTTCTTCTGCATAATTGTTATCACTCTGGGAAAAAAAGAAAGATTTATTTAGGAATTTGCTTAACTCTCGTTTGACAGTCTTGGAAACAGGATTGTTGTTCACAAGAGGAAGACATTGTCTTCCTCTACACAATTTTTTCTATTAATTCTCGAGTAGCAAAATTTAAAAGGAGATACTCTTTCATAGGGATATGGATAGACCAGATAAGACATATCATCGCATCGCTTTTATTCCAGGAGATTTGAACGGGATTACTGTGACTAAGGCAGTATCTAATGCGAACTTGGATCTTGAGAGGCATCTTAACCTTCAAATTTACCCTGAAAGTTTTCCTTATAATACTGATTACTTCTTGGAAAAGGGAATTAAGGAATTGGGCGATGAGGAATTAAATGAACTTAAGAAATTTGATGCTATTTTTCTAGGTGCTGTTGGTGATGATACAAGGATTGCACGCGGGACAATGGAAAAAGGGATTTTATTGAAAATTAGGAAGGAATTTAATCAAGTAGTTAACTTACGCCCTGTTGTTCTTTTTGATGGGGTTTGTTCTCGCATAGTGGATAAAGGTTCTCGGGATATTGACATGGTGATTTGCAGGGAGAATACAGAAGGATTGTATTGCGGTGGTGGTAGGATTGAGAATGCTGGGACAGATGATGAGGTTGGTATTCAAGAGATGAGATGCAGTTATAGGGTTGTGAAGAGGTTGACTGAATATGCTATTGAAGTTGCAAAATCAAGAAAAAGATTTCCTACTCCCCGAGTGCATATGATTTTTAAGAGCAATGTACTTGAGCATGCAGGAAAAATCTGGGATCGTGTCTATAACGAGTTTCGGCAAAGAGAAGATGTTGATATAAGGTATATGCATTTTGATATATTCCTTGCCAATATGGTCGACCATCCTGAATATTTTGACGTGGTTGTTACTGAAAACCTAATGGGGGATGGAGCCACGGACTTGGGAGCTATTCTTCAGGGAGGTATTGGCATGGCTGTTTCAGGAAATATTAATATTGATGGGAAGTTTCCTTCTATGTTTGAGCCTATTCATGGAACTGCCCCAGATAAATGGTATGGGCTTGATGAGAGAGGAAATCCTCTTCCAGGAACTTTTGATGCTGGAAAAGTTCAGCTTATAAGGCCTGAAGCTGCTTTGTTTTCATATGCTATGCTGTTAGAGCATATTGGGGAGGTTAAAGCTGGTGGTGTTTTGAAGAGAGCTGCTTTGACTAATCTACGACATTCTGAATATAAGTTTATGCCTTTGGATGAATTGGTGGAACGGGCTTGTAAATATGTAAGGGATGCTTAATAAATTATTTTTCATCAAAACGCTAAGATTCCTCTAAGGAATCTGGCGTGCTCAAGAACCAAGAGTTCTTGAAGCTCTTTTTGTGGGGGTAAAATGCAAAGCTTTATATATTAATGTTATATTTTATATGACAATTGATATAAAATGTATGACAAAACAGAAATTAGGATTTTGGAACAAATCTATCTTAATCCCGGGATTCACAAGAGAGGACTCTCCAAGCAGCTCAGATTAGGAATGCCCTCTATAGATTACGGGCTTAAAAAAATAAATAAGTTAATTAAACAGAAAAAGGCTGGTAACCAGATCAACTATTTCCTGGATTACTCAAAAGAGATGCTTAGTTCAGCACTCGGTGCGGTTGAACATTCCAGATTTGAGAGACTCCCAGCAAAAGTAAGATTGTCTATAAGCGATTTCTTAAAGGAATTAGACGAGAAGCCAATAATTGCCGTTATTTTTGGTTCTTACGGAAGTGGAACTTATACTAAAAACTCGGATATTGACGTTTTGTTAGTTTTTCAGAAAATTGAGGATTCTAAGAAAATTGAAAATACTGCAAAGAAAGTCAGCATGAAAACGAATACACAATTAAATCCTGTTTATCTTAGTTATCAAGAGTTCAAAGAATCATTTCACAATTCAACTAAGGAGTTTTTAAAAAAGCTTAAGAAAGACAAGATAATTATTATAGGAATGGAATGGTGGAGGCAATTAACTGATGAAGAGGCCTGATTGGAAGCTTTGGTTAAAGGAC
>JACQIA010000098.1 GCA_016198705.1 Candidatus Aenigmatarchaeota archaeon | reverse complement strand
ATCCAAATTTTTCAAATGAATCTTTTATATAGTAATACGAAAATGAATGCTGTTCTATCAAATCACTTTGATAATATTTAGAATATAAAAAGTAAGTTGGATGCAATAAAACTTTCCAAAAAAATAATAGACATAATAGAGCTAAAAATATAATAAACTTATTCTCTTTCAAAAGTTTAACTAGTCTCATTTATTAAAATTAACTATAAATCCTGTACAAATCCTTAGGCGGGTTTTTCATATCGCCATTTTCAATGTATATCTTGTGCCAGACGTCAAAGGATATAAGGCTCCAGAGCTGCCTTCCGTAGTATAATTTGGCCCTGTTGTATTTTTTTATTATGGATTTTGCAGGCTCGTACCTGAAGTATTCGCTGTGCATCAGATTTGACTTGTCGAACACCAGGTTTGCAAGATCCTTCAAGCCCTGTTTGAACCAATTGTCAAAGGGCACAACAAAAGGGTGCTTCTTCCTATGCAGGATTTCCCTTGGCACAATGTTTTTGACAGCCTTCCTCAGTATAAATTTTGATGTATTCCATCTAAGCTTGTAGTCAGGAGGGATTTTAAAGGAGTATTCAACCAGCCTGTAGTCAAGGAACGGAACTCTGCCTTCTACAGAATGCGCCATAGTCATTTTGTCTATCTTGTGGAGAAGGTGATGCGGCATCCTTCTCTTTATATCCATATAAATAAGCTTGTTGAGTATATTGTATTTAGTGGCACCGTTTAAATAAGGCTTGATCTGTGCATAGTAATCTGCATTTTTCCTTTCAAAGCCATAAAGCCAGTCAGAATAAAGAATCTTTTTTTCATCATCTGAGAAAAAAGATGTCAAGAGCATATAAGATTTCTCAATATCATTTGCATTTTTCATAAAATCAGCAAATGCCTCTTTGCCTTTTTCGCCTAAAGCGGATGTAAAATGAAAATACCGGTCAAGCATGGCATTTGGAGTCAACTTTATAATTTGAGTTATCGTACTTCTTACAGCATTGGGCATTGAAGACAGATATTTTTTGCCGTAAGTTAAAAATCTGAACTCGTCGTAGCCTCCAAATAATTCATCTGCGCCTTCTCCAGTTAAAACTACAGTCACTTTCTTCTTGGTCAGCTCTGACAATAAATACTGTGCGATTACAGTCGGGTCAGAGTCCAAATCATCAAGGTGCCATATCACGCTCGGGAGGTATTTTATGGCATCACCTTTTATAGTTATCTCTTGGTGGTCTGTGCTGTAGTATTCTGCCAGCATCTTGGCATATCTGGACTCATTAAACGGCTCTTCTGCGTCAAAAGCAACGCTAAATGTTTTTACCTCTGTATCCATCAATGTCTTCATCAAAGCCACTACAATGCTGGAGTCCAAACCTCCGGATAAATGAGCGCCAAGAGGCACCTCGCTCATCAGCCTTTTCTTAACAGAGTCTTTCAGCAGCTCCAGAATTTTTTCGGAATGATGCTGCATTGACTGGTTTTCAGTGCCATAAGCTTGAATATCCCAGTATTTCCTTATTTTTATCTTATCCTTGCTTAAAACAAGGCAATGCCCCGGCAACAGCTTCTTAATTCCCTTGAAGATTGTTTGGTCTGTTGGAGTATACCTAAATGTCAGGTATTCAACAAATGCTTTTTTATCAAGCTCCCTTGGAATGTCATCGCATTGGAGTATCGCCTTTATCTCGGATGCAAACAAGAATTTCTTCTTTGCGCATGCATAGTACAGCTGCTTTATGCCAAGCCTGTCTACACTTAAAAACAATTCTTTCTTATTTGAGTTCCATATTGCTATTGCCCACATTCCATTCAGGTAACCAAGACAGTCCTCTCCGTACTCCTCATAGGCATGGAGCACCACTTCTGTGTCGGATTCCGTGGAGAATGAATGCCCTCTCTTTTCAAGCTCTGGCTTCAAATCCAGATAATTGTATATTTCCCCGACAAAAACAATGCACATTGATTTATCTTCATTATAGATAGGTTGCCTGCCTGTTGCCAGGTCTATTATGCTCAGCCTGCGATTGCCTAAGCTTATTCCCCTGCTTGTATAAAATCCAGAATCATCAGGACCCCTGTGGACTATTGAGTCCATCATAGACTTGATTAAAGATCTTTCATCCCAATTAAATCCGCATATGCCGCACATTTTAGGCGTAATGTTAGATTTATTTATAAAATTATATGGAAAGATTTATAAAATATAATAATTAAATGCTACTTATATGAAAAAACCGAAAGTAGTCTTGATAAATCCCCCAAGCCCGTGGCTTCTATCTGACAGGGAACAGCCGCCTTTGGGGCTTTTAGATATAGCATCTTTTTTAAGGGCTAATAATGTTGATGTTGCTTTTTGCGACTTGGCAGGCTTGCCTGAAAAATACTGGTGGATTCCTGACGGCGACATTTATGGGGTGACGTGCGCAACTCCGCATTATAACATTGTTGTAAAGATAGTCAAGATAATCAAGGACAGGCAGCCTAATTCTGTTGTTGTTGTTGGTGGATTTCATCCAACAGTTGAGCCGGAAAGAACATTAAGGGACACTAAAGCTGATATAGCTATGGTAGGCGAAGGCGAGCAGGCGATGCTTGACATTGTTAATGGCAAGAGAGACAGTATAATAAGGGGCGCGCTTGTCGAGGATATAAACAAGATTCCTATGCCTGCCTTTGACATGGTTGATATGCATGATTATGTCAAAATGGGAACGAATCTTGTGATAGGTCCAACTCCAAACAACAAAGAAGCCAAGCTCATGGAAGCCCGAGGCTGCCCATTCGACTGCGCTTTCTGCGCTCAGGCAGCTATAAGCAAAAGAAGGATGAGGTATAAAACAGTTGAAAGGGTTGTTGAAGAGATTAAGCATGTTCACAACAGATACGGAGTTGACAGGATATACTTTATCAACGATACCTTTATTGTTGATGATAAAAGGGTCGTTAAATTATGCAGCGCATTAAAAGAGCTTAAAGAGCAGGGGATTTTATACGACTGGCACTGCCTTACAAGGGCAGACAGGACTGACCCTGAACTGTTCAGGATAATGCATGAAGCCGGATGCAGAATGGTAACATATGGAATTGAGTCGGGAAGCCAGAAAATTCTTGACATTATAGAAAAGCAGACAACAGTTGAGGAAAACATGAATGCAATCAAGATTGCAAAGGCAGCTGGAATTAAAGTGAGGGCCCAAATGATTGTGGGCTTGCCTGGGGAAACACAGGAGACAGTTGAGGAAACGGCAAACTTCATAAGGGAAGCGCCTGCAGACAGCTTTGGAATGCACATATTTGTGCCACTGCCAGGCTGCCAAATATGGAACGATCCTGACAGGTTTGAGTTTCCTATCGACAAGGAAACAACCTTTGATTATTACCATACAATAGGCAAGCGGGAAGAAGAGGATGCTGCTTACCTGCACCAGAATCCCAAGCAGATTATAGAGTGGAAGAACTACCTTGTCAAGGTCATTGGAGAGAGGAACATCGTGAAATTCGCTGAAGTAAGGGCTTCTGATAACAAGGATATGCGGGATGCTGTTATGTCTTCCGGATATGTGCAATAAGCCTTTTTTAAGTTGAGTTTTAAAAATAAATCCTAATTAGAGGAAAATTATATGCTGTTTCTTAT
>JACQIA010000097.1 GCA_016198705.1 Candidatus Aenigmatarchaeota archaeon | reverse complement strand
GGCAAATTGGTCTACAGTCTGCTTTACCCCATTCAGTAAATTCAGTATTCTTGCTCCTACCTCCGGTATAAACGGCCTTTTTTGAGCGTCATAAAACTGTTGTCTTGCTTGTCCGTACATTTTTAATCTCCTCCATCTATAATTTTATTCTGCGTCATATTATTACTTTGCATTTATTGTTCCAATATAGCTCTTGGAATGTTGCTATTATTATTGCTTTCATTCTACAACCTCTATACTGACAATTTTTTTCCTTAGATAAGCGCTGAATCTGTCAATCATTGCTACCATTAAAACCATTATAATCAAAATGGTCAAAACTTCTCGGGCTTTAAAAAGCCTCATGCTCGTTATCAATTCCATTCCAATCCCTCCTGCTCCCACCAGGCCAAGAACTGTTGCTGCCCTGAAATTATTTTCTAGATAATATAAAGCATAATTAACGAATAAAGGTTTTACCTCGGGAAAAATGCCCCTTATAACAATCTGGATTTTATTGGCACCTGTTGAGACGATGGCTTTTATAACTTCTGGATTGACGGTCTCAATTGCCTCAGAGAAATATCTTCCTAAGGCCCCAGTAACATGTGCTGCTAATGCCAAAACACCTGGAAAAGGCCCTAAGCCTACCATAGAAACAAAAATAAGACCCCATACAATCTCATTTATACCCCTAAGAGTATCAAATAATCCTCTTACGGCATGATATATTATTTTATTTGGCATTATATTCCTGGCTGCTAAAAAAGACAGTGGGAATGCTATCAGGGCTCCTAATGAAGACCCGACGATTGCCATCTGCAATGTTTCAATTGCTTTTAAAAGAAACCTGTCTAAATTGCTTATATCAGGAGGAAACATTCTCCCGACAAAGTCAACCATAAATGGGAATCCTTTGGCAAAATTAGTTGGGCTTGTTTCTGTCCCACCTAAAGCCCAGTAGTAAATAATTACAATCAGTATGCCTATCAAAAGTTTCTTGTATTTTTTTGATAATTTTAATTTCTTTATCTCCATATTAAAAACCTAGTTTGCCATACATGTACCAATCCTTCGTCTTTCCATATATATCTACGATATTTTTTTCATTTAGCTCTTCAGGCTTGTCATCAAATACAATCCTTCCATCTCTAATGCCAATCATCCTGGTTGAATATCTCTTGGCAAAATCTAAAAAATGCAGGCTTGAAACCAGCGTAATGCCTTTTTCATCGCATATATTCTTCAGCAGATCCATAACCTCTTTCATTAATTTCGGGTCAAGGGCAGAAACAGGCTCGTCGGCTAAGATAATTTTTGGTTTTTGGGATAATGTTCTGGCAATAGCTACCCTCTGTTTTTGACCGCCGCTTAAGTTTGCAACTCTTTCATTTTTGTATTCTTCCAAGCCGACCCTCTTTAAGCTATCTCGCACAATTTCATAGTCTTCTTTTGAAAATCTGCCAAAAATTGTCTTTAACGTGCTAACATGGGATAACCTGCCATTAAGAACATTCTTAAAAACCGTCTCTCTTTCAAGCAAATTAAAATGTTGAAAAATCATCCCTATATTGCTTCTTATCTTCTGAGCTTCGGTTATAGGGCAATTTGCTATATCTCTTCCATCAACATAGATTTTGCCGGAATCAGGCTCAACAAGCCTATTAATGCATCTGAGTAATGTTGATTTGCCGGAGCCGCTTGAGCCTATCAGTACAACACTCTCTCCTCTTTTTATATGCAGATTAATATCTTTAATAGCTTCTTCCTTTCTACTTTTATATTTATGAGTTAGATTTTCAATCCTAATCATTTTTTCACCAGTATAAAATAAAGCTATGGTTATATTACGGGCAAAGATTATTTATTTGGCTGATTCCGGGCTTGTGACATCCATTCCTAGAACTTTTGCAGTATCCCTTATAACATCATAATCACTGTCTGAAACTGCCACATATCTTTCTATATCTCCCCACCCACTAACCTCATGAATGGTTTGTTGATCCATATTAACCAATGCTTGCCTTACTCTATCCTTCAATTCTTGAGGCAGATCCTTTCTAATCACGATAGGAGATCCTGGTATCGGGCTTGATTTATATACTACAACGTTTACCTTTGGGTCTATTTCTCCCGCCCTTACCATTCTATCATAACTGGTATCGGAATCTGCACCAGCATCTACTTTACCATTTGCTATTGCTAGCTCCACTGCATTATGCGTTCCTGCATAGAAAACTGTGCTAAAGTCGCTGTCAGGGTCTATACCAGTTTCTATAAGCATTTTTCTTGGTATTAAATTACCGGAAGTTGAGGCAGGATCAACAAATGCAAAACTTTTTCCTTTTAAATCTTCCAATGTTTTAATGCTGCTATCTGCTCTTGTGACAATTACTGACCTATAAGTTGATTGGCCTGTGTCTCTTCTTACACCATTGACCATAGCTTCTGCCCCGGCAATATTTGCCGCAATTATATAAGAAAATGGTCCAAACCATGCCATATCAATATGTTTTGATCTCATTGCTTCGATAGCAGCAGTATAATCTGATGTAACTTGTATCTCCACCGGAATTCCTAATTCCTCGGATAAATAAGTTCTTATTGGCTCATAATCCCTAAGCATCTCTTCAGCATCATCTGCAGGGATAAGCCCCATTTTTAAAACTTTAATTTCCACTTTGTCGGTTGTCTTAGCCTCCTGGGTTTGACAACCAGCTAGAACTAATACCACAAAAACCGAAAAAATTATGTATTTTATTTTCATATTAACCACCGTTTATTAATTTTTATTATATATGCTGAAAATTTTATTTATAACATTGTTTGTTGACAACTTCTCATAGAATGGCGGCTGTATTATTTTGCCATTGATTTTTTTGATATAAGCAGCTCCTGGAACCTTTTTCCAATTAGAGCCATAAACAAGGATTATATTTGCACTAGGAAATTGTTCCGTTACCTTCTTTAAATTTTCAGTTGGGTCTAAATTATCTTGTGCCATGACCATATCCACGCATCTTAAATCAGAAATAATTGATTTCCTCTCTACTAAGCTGGCTACTGGTGGTTCTTTATAAGATTTAATTGCCTCCTCCGTTAATACTCCACAAATATGAAAGTCTCCAAGTTCATTTGCCTTTTGCAACAAGCGCAAATGCCCATAATGGAAAAGGTCTGCGGTAACTACAGTATAGACTATAGTCCTTATCTTTTCTTTTTCAATACCAACAACGTCGCCTTCTTTAATCCCAGACCCCTGCGGGATTG
>JACQIA010000091.1 GCA_016198705.1 Candidatus Aenigmatarchaeota archaeon | reverse complement strand
GAATTAGGAAAGGCTAGAATTACATCTCGCCCATCCCAACATGGTGTAGTTAATGCCATCTTGATTGAAGAGACCAAGAAATAATTATATGATTGACATACACTGCCATTTGGCATTTCCTGGTTTAGATGAAATTAAAGATAAAGTGATTCTTGAATCGAAGAAATCCATGCGCGCTATAATAACTTGTGGTTTATCTGGGAATTATAAACAAACATTGGAACTTGCTAAGAAGTATTCTGAATTTATTTATGCATCGCTCGGAATCCATCCAGAAGACATAATAAATATGAATGATGAAAATGTAGAGAAGGATTTAGAATTTATAAGAAATAATGCAGATGATATTGTTGCAGTGGGAGAAATAGGACTTGATTATTCATGGGTAACTGATAGTAAAAAAAATGAAAGGTGCAAGGAAATTTTCGTCAAGTGTTTAGATATAGCCAAAGAAACGAATTTGCCAGTGATTCTGCATAGCAGAAAAGCCGAAGAAGATGTATTCAAGATAGTTAATGAAAGTGGCGTAAAAAAGGCTGTGTTCCATCACTATTCTGGAAATATGACATTGGCTAATCAAATAATAGAAAATGGTTATTATATCTCAATTCCAACAATCATCGGTACTTCTAAAAATTTGAAAAAGATAGGGAAAAATTTTCCTTTAGAGAAACTTATGACAGAAACAGATTCACCATTTAATTCGCCTACAAAGGAAAAGACTAACTACCCTTATAACGTGAAATTAACTTTGATGGAAATAGCCGAATTGAGAGGCATTCCATTCGAAACAGTTGATGCAATAACTACAGATAACGCAATCAAATTTTTCAATCTAGCTTGAATCTCAATAAAGCTCCAATGCCACCTATTTCTTTGAACTGCTTGCCCTCCGCAGTATCTACTGATATGTATTCAATTTTCGCTCCCAAGTTTGCAGCCTTCTCTGCAACAACATCGCCAAGCTCTTCTGTAGACTGGACTTCTAATTTCTTATCACAAGTATCACAAGCCTGATTTTCTATAGCATTTTTGGGCAATTCCTTTTCCACATAATGTCCATTCGGGCATCTTAAATTTGCTTTAAGCCAGTCAAAAGCTTCAGAAATCAGCAAAGTATCAACAGCATTCAATTCTAAAGCCTTCATAGTTTCCGTATATCCATAAGCAACATTCCCCCCCTTCTGCAATGCTAAGAAAAACTTTTGAAGCAATTCACTTTCCTTCATTATAGCAGCTTTCTGAAGCAAATCCTCAGAACGCTTGAGTAATTCCTCCAACCCATACTCGTCTGTATAACCTATGTCTTTGACCCCAAGGAGTTTATTCTTGAGTTGGTAATTCAAATAATCCTTTTCAGCAAACCTGTCTTTAACAGGACCAGGACCACCTATAATTATGCCTTTTAAATTCTCTTGCTCTAGAAGCAATTGCGAAGCAATATCGCCGATTTTTGTTAAAAAGCCATGGATAGCATCTTCCCTAAGTCTGTCATAGCGACCCTGCGACATTCCACCTTTTACTGTCTTGGAAGGAACAGTAGATTCTAAATGTTTTAATGGAACTATCCTCTTCCCCTTCAATATTGCAATATTCGCCTCTTTAGCATCCAGCACAATCAATCCATAAACTTCCTTTTCTTTGATCAAATCCTCCAAGGGCTCTAGCACAAAAACTTGATCGCACCAGTAAACCTTTGTTTCCAATTTTTCAGCAGGCTCAAAACTCCACAATTTTATATCTTCCCTGCCTTCTACTGGCGATGCATTTCCAGAAAAAACAACTAAACCATTTTTAGGTGTTCCTCTGAACAATCTTAAATGCTGTATAATTTTATCTAAAGCCGATAGAACATTTTTTCTTGTGGCCTTGGATTTTATATTGGAGGCCGTGCCTTGTTCGTTTTTCAACTGATTTAAAGTATCAGCTAAATTTCCGCCAGCTGGCACATAAACAGAAACAAGCTCGGTATGCTTTCCTTTAATAGATTTTAATTCCTTTATCAGTTTCTTCAGCTTTATTGCTTCTTCATTTTTAAATGCAACACACCTTTTTAATTATTTCAATATTCAAACTTTAATGTTATGCATAGCTCTCAAATCTTTTTCAAATAATTTCAAATCTTTTGGAATTTCCATTTTAATTTCATCTTTCAACGATATCTTCAGATACTTTTTCTCATTCCAAACCTTTGAGTTGAACTCTAAAATATTGCTTGTAAGCTCGTTTAATTTTGTATCCCATCTTGCTTCTGGAAACTGCTCAATATGTATAGTTTTTTTGGAATAGAGTTCTCTCCAAATGTAGTCGGTAAAATACGGTATAATAGGAGATGCCAATTTCAATATTGTGCCTAAAACTAAATGCAGTGTATACTGTGCGGATTTTTGTTCGCTTTTTCTAAACCCTTCTCCATAAGCCCTGCTCTTCACCATTTCCACATAATGGTCAGCAAAAACATTCCAAGTAAACTCCCTGATTTTATTCGCAGCTGCAAAAAAATTGAAATTTTTACAAGCTTTATTGCATTCGTCTATCAATTTACTCAATTCAGCAAGAATCCATTTATCTGTATTAATCAATTTTGCGCTTTTATGCTCGGGAAACATTGATATGAATCTGGAAATGTTCCACAACTTGTTTAGAAATTTACTCGTGCCTTCTATCCTTTGAAAGCTGCATCTTATATCTCCTCTCGTGATATCCCCTTCAAGAAATACCCACAGCCTAAAAGCTTCAGCTCCATATCTTTTCAGAACATCCTGGGGATTTACAACATTTCCCAAAGATTTACTCATCTTCTCGCCCTTCTGGTCAACAACATACATATGAATCCAACAATTTTCAAAAGGCTTTTTCTTCAAAAGCAAAAGCGATTCCAGGAGCGTGAAGTAAAGCCATGTCCTTACAATTTCCCTTCCCTGCGGCCTTAAACTGCATGGATAATTCTTCTTGAAGAACTTCTTGTCCCACAAATAACCTAGGATATACATGTTGGAATGGCTCGAATCAAACCACGTATCAAAAACTCTGGTTTCGCCAACAAATTCTTTACTCTTGCATTTCGGACAGGATTTTACAGGTGCTTTTTCTTTCCATGGCTGATAATATTTCCCTGGCTCAGGCACAACTGCAAACTTGCAATTTCTGCAATACCACAAAGGTATTTCAGTTCCATAGTATCGCCTTCTAGAAATTACCCAATCTATGCTCAATGAATTAATCCAGTCTATAAGAAATTGCCTTGCTTCGGGAGCGAAAAACTTCATTTGATATGAAAGATGCAACAACTCTTTCTTAAATTCAACCTGTTTCAAATAAAACTCCTTCATAGCAATGAATTCTACAGCATTCTTGCTCCTCCAGCACCTCGGCTCTCTGTGAAGTAGACTTTCCTGCTTCTGCAACAACCCATCAATTCTAAGATCCTCGATTATCTTTCCTCTAGCCTCTTTTACAGTCAATCCCTTGTATGCGCCAGCACTAGACTTCATTCTCCCGTTCTCGTCGATTGCATAGGTTGGGGCTATTCTTAGCTCCCTCAATATTCTCAAATCTTCAAAATCGCCGAAGCTGCATATCATCACCAACCCAGAGCCATACTCCATCTTGGCATAAGGATGCGGTATTATTTTCACTTCATGATTGAAAATTGGAACTATGGCAGTTCTGTTCTTCAAATGTGTATATCTCTGGTCTTCAGGATTGTACAATAAAATTTTGCATGTAGATAAAAGTTCGGGTCTGGTTGTTGCAACGATGATTTCTTCAAATGGTTCTTTGACCTTGAACTTTATAAAATTCAATTTAGTTTCCTTTTCAGCATACTCAACCTCGGCATCAGAGATTGTAGTTCTGCAAACCGGGCAATAGTTTGTCGGTTTGTCGTCTTCGTAAAGCAATCCTCTTTTCCATAAATCTATGAAAATTTCCTGGGTTAATTTTCTGTATTCAGGATCGTCTGTGTCATATTTCCCGCCTAACTTATATTCAGTCTTCCATGAATTGCAGCTCAACCCTAGCCCCTTGAAGGTGTCTAAAGATGCATCGCCCGCCTCCTCTATCAGTTCCTTGCACTTGCTTATGAATTCTTCTCTAGGCGTGTTATGAACTGAGATGTTGAATTTCTTTTCTGTCTGGACTTCTATGGGCAATCCATTCTTATCCAGCCCCATAGGAAACAAGACATTAAACCCGGTCATTCTATGGAATCTAGCAATCGCATCCATTATAGTGTAGGTGTAGGCATGTCCTATGTGCACTGGGCTATTGACATACGGGGGTGGTGTGTCGATAGAAAATACTGGCTTTTTAGAATTTGGTGTGAATTTGTATAGATTTTCTTTCTCCCAAAAACTCCTAATTTTACCCTCCAATTCCACGCTCCATTTAGTTTCTTTCATTTTGGGTTTCATAATCATGCCTTAATTTTAATACTAGGTTATGAGAAATATAATAACTTGATTTTTACGCAAAAATTCAAATACTATCCGCATTTGATTAAATTCTTTTCAGCCGCCGCTATCTTTGGAATTATGAATTACATACCAATATTTGCAAAATCATTAGGCATCTCAGATGCTAACATTGGCGTTATAGCTTCTCTATTCGCAGCTGCTCTATTCATTTCAACATACGTGTTTGGTAGGCTTGCTGATTCCATAGGAAGACGGCCGCTAATAATCGCCGGCCTATTGCTATCTTCAGTCTCATTTCTTCTTTATGTTTATGCCAAAGATTTCGAAAGTTTGCTTGCAATCAGAATTTTAAGCGGTATCGGATTCAGTATTCAGACAGCAGCTTTAGTTGCATACGCACATGATGTAGGACATAGGCTTGGTAAGCTAACTGCATTCGAGGCTTTAGGCATAGCATTCGGCAGTATTTTAATTGGGATAATTACCTTGTACTTCGATATAATTTCAATATTTCTCCTCAGTGCTGTCTTCTTCTTTATAGCCTTCATGATATCACTTAAACTTGAAAGAATCAATTTCAAGCGAATCTCAATACCAATATTTCCCTATCATATTTTGAAAAAGAATCTGCCAATCTACATTTCATTTTTCATACGCCACGCGGCTGCTAATTCAATTTGGGTGTTCTGGGGGTTGTACATCTTGCAGCTGGGCGGTAATTTATTCTGGGTTGGAATGACTATGGCAATAAATACCTTAACACAATTCTTCGTCATGCTTACAGTCACAGATAGAATGAAAGTAAACACTTTGATTGCATTAGGAACATTACTATCGGCTGTAACATTCTTTCTTTTTGGCATATCCATTGAATTATGGCAGCTTTTGCTCTCTCAAATAGTTCTAGGCATATCTTGGGCATTTCTGTATGTAGGTTCGATTAGATGGATAACTGACAATACTAAAGAAAAGGCTACAGGTTTAGGTCTTTTGAATTCATTCATCAATTTATCAATGCTGATAGGGCCTTTGATTGCTACTGCAGTCGTCCAGTTTGGAGGATATAGATCTATTATGTTCGTTGCAGCGGCAATGGCTTTTTCTAGCTTTTTAGTTTTCGACGTACTTTCGAAAAATAGATAAACTTGTAATAGAAATTATTTATTGCCTTGCTTCAAAAGCCTCTGTTGAACGATGAGTCAAGCAAGTAATGAGCCACGAAGCACGGGGCAAGGCGACATTAGTTATAATAAATAAATTATTTAGCAATTTGGAAATGAACTTTATCGAACATCAAATAAACTTCGCTATCCCTGGTTTCAATTTATCCGCATCAATTACAACAATCTCCCTGTTCAAAGGAAAAGCAACATTAAACACTGGAACTGTGCCTATCCATGCCTGCTTAGTTCCTCTGTGGCTATGTCCATGTATAATCAAATTCGGTTTTCTTGTGTTTATCACATTCTCAAAAATCTGGTTTCCCATGCTTGAGAAAAATCGAGGATTTTCTCCCTCCAAAGTTCTGTATGTAGGCGAATAGTGTGTTAAAAGTATGGTGAACATTCCCTTCATCCTTTGCAGATGCTTGTCCGCAAGCTCTATTCTCTGCTGATATATCTTTTCAATATCAGGAATGTTGGCTTTTTGCCAAGGTGTTGGGGTTTCTAAACTTCCTGTAGTGCCGAATATACCTATTTCCATCAACCCGGTATCAACCATGATGCTCTGATCGTCTAAAAATCTTATTTCTGCGAATTTCCGCTTTACCTCATCCCTCAACTGCTGGTATTCATTGTTGCCAAAACAAGCGATTATTGGACAGGAAACTTTGCCAAATAATGCATTATATACTTTTTCGTATTCAGCCATCTCTCCGCGATGAACCATATCTCCCGCTAAAAGTATTAAATCTGGTTTTATAGTCATTTGCTCTAGTGCAATTACAAACTCATTGTAATATCGTGGGGTATGGACATCACTGGTTGCGGCTATTATCATGCTCTCTATTGAAAATAGCGCAGATAAAGACTTATTCGTTTAAATGGACCAGTCGGGATTTGAACCCGAAGCCTTCTCCCTGCGAAGGAGACGATATCGACTAATTTATATCTACCGTTGATCTACTGGCCCTCAATTAAAAACTTAAGTAACTCTAATTAATTAAATACGTTGGGCGTGTAGCTTAGCCTGGTAGAGCAACCGGCTGATAACCGGTAGGTCCTCGGTTCGAATCCGAGCATGCCCATATCAATAAACTATGTGTGGTTAAATTATGAAAACCAAAACCATTAGACAATCAGTAATGTTCAAAGCCATACCAAAAGAGATTTACGAAATGATGATGGATTCTAAAAAACATTCAAAATTTACTGGCGCTAAAGCTGACATAAGCAAAGAGGTAGATGGAAAATTCACAGCTTACGATGGTTATATAGATGGAATTAATGTAGAGCTCATACCGAACAAAAGGATTGTGCAGAAATGGAGAGGAAGTGACTGGCCTGAAGGGCATTATTCGATAGCGACATTTGAGCTAAAAAAAGTTGCTAGTGGAACTGAACTTATATTCACCCAAAAAGATGTGCCAGAAGATCAATACGAATCAATTAGCAAAGGATGGATTGAGCACTATTGGGATAAAATGAAAAGGTTTCTGGAGAAGAAAAAGCTTAATTTTTGAACAATATATAAATAGTATAGATGGTAATTCGATAAGCAACGCCGACAGTTTTTCATTTCATTCAATCTTTGAATTCGAACAAGGAGACATATCCAGGAAAAAAAGCTTAAATATATGGTCTACTATAATTTATATATATTAAAGTGAGTATATGAGAAGCCGAAAAGAAGAACTTGCAGAATTAGTTGGTATTACCCTAGGTGATGGTAGCCTGTATGTCAACAAAAAACATAAAATATATCAATTTGTTATAACTGGACACATTAAGAATGACAAAGAATACTTCGAGAGATTTATCTTCCCACTTTTAGAAAGGCGATTTGGTAAAAACTTCAAATGGAAATTTGATATAAAAACAAATGGAATCAGAATTAGGTCACAAAAGCGATCAATAGTAAAAATGATTTCTAAGCTTGGTATACCAATAGGAAATAAACTTAAAAACAACGTAAGGATTCCAGATTGGATATTCGGTGATAAAAACTTAATTAGAGCATGCATACGAGGATTGATAGATACAGATGGTTTTGTGACACCCATAACTGGGCGTAATTATTCGTACATATGGTTCTCATCACAAATACCGGCTTTGCAAGAATCTTTTTCCAAAGCAATGGAGATCCTAGAATTTAAAACATCAAAGTGGCGTCAAGGAGTTAATACCGCGTCACAGATTTTCGTAGGCGCCAAACCTATGATAGTAAAATATTTCAGTGAAATAAACTTTAATAACCCATATCACAAAAATAGATTCAAGCTCCCGTCATCTAGCCCGGTCAAATAAAACCGATAGGATAACGGACTTTCGATTTACTTCGAAAGTTTTGATTTCGAGATGAAAGAAGAACTCCGTATACACGGGTTCAAATCCCGTCGGGAGCATATAAATAAATCCTCCTTTGAGTAATTTTAATTATAGATTGAAATGGCTGACAGCCGCGATAGAATATTTAGAATTGAAGAGTTAACTTTATACGCAATCATCCTGGGATTTGTTGGCTTAGCTACAGCCTTTCTAGCCTTTGGTTTATCTCAATTAAAAATTTTCGAAGCTTGGCAACCCCATATTTTCATTTTTCTGGGTGTTGTTTATCTTGCATTATCGTTATTTTTCATAACATCAATGAAACGAACTTTAGGAGCTGACAGGCAATCTACGTATAGAGGAGAATCACATGGCACTGGTAATTTCGGCAAATTTAAGGATTCCATTGGAGCAATAATTGCTGGATTTTTTGGTAAAACTAAATTTTTCTTACATTATCTTCTAAAATATAAGGTGCCTCTTGCCTTCGGCTTAGCATCTGGGGTGTTTGTTACAATCATCGCTACTGCCAGTGTACAAAATTTTCAGTTACCAGCTTTTAACCTACAATTCCCAAATATGCAATCATCAGCCTCTAATGCAAGCCTACCTAGCCTTGGATTGGTAAAATCGGAAGAAAATAAAGCGCCAGCCAATGTCGTAGATTTCTCGGCTTCAAAAGCAGGAGTAAATTACAGTTTTAGTTTCTCTTTAGTGGATAAAGATGCTGTAAAAGTCAATTCCAGCGGTAATGCAACGCTTAAAGTTTTTGACAAATCAAACAAGCTGTTGTACGAGGAAAGTTTTGAGATTTTCGAGACCGATTTCCCGTCTCTTGTATACACAAAAGCTGTTGATGAATCTAAAGTAGGCAAAAGCATTTCTAGTAGCGGAAATGCAACGATAAAATTTGTGACAAGTTCTGGAGGTGAACTGTCGAACAGCACCGGCGTAGAAGTTCCGATACTTACTTTATCTGAAATTGAAAAAATGTACGAAGACGATTATACCAATGCTGCCACTAATGTTGACAAAACAGTTACCAAATATTCATTCGATGCCACAGTAGTTAAAATTGGATACTTCACTAAGGCTGAAGGCAGCAATACAAACATCTATTTCAGGGTTGATTTGCGGGTGAAAAACATCTACGCTGTGGAGAACGAATTCAAGACGTCTACTGCAAAATTAACCATCGGCGGCACTACTTATTCACCAGATCCCCAAAGTCCGTTCAAGACTGGCAACATAAAAGGCGGTGAAATAAAGCAGAATTATCTGTTGTTTAAGGATGTGCCATCAACAATTAGCGGCGGCATAACAATTAGAGCAGGCACTGCAAATTCTGGCCCTCCTTTAAACGAAGAATATGAATATATCCTTAATGTTTAACCCAGAATCCTTGTCACAATAAAGATAGAAATTATTGTAGTTGCAAGCAAGATAAAATAGTAGAAAATAAGTCTGAATTTTGTTCCTCTCCATTTTTCCCTGAAGTAGTCTCGCTTTGCTTCATCTGCCATTTATCTCTAAAATTAATTAATTTTTAATAGTTTAAAATTGATTATTAGATGGAGTTGAGTTTGTATGTCCAATGAGATAACAATAGGACTTATTCAAATGAGTATGACGAATGACAAGAGAAAAAATTTGGAAAAAGCATTGAAGATGATAAATGAAGCGGCTAAAAAAGGCGTGGATATAATATGTTTGCCTGAACTTTTTAATAGCGTTTATTTCCCGCAAGAAGAAAGGTTTGATACTAAAACAATTGCTGAAGCAATTCCAGGACCAACAACTGATGAATTATCGAAATCTGCTGGAAGAAATAAAGTTTTTATTATTGGCGGTTCAATTTGTGAAAAATCAGGAAGCAAATTGTACAACACTTCAGTAGTTTTTGATGCAAATGGGAAAATTATAAGCAGATATCGTAAAGTGCATATTCCACATGATCCAAATTTTTATGAGCAAAACTATTTTGGAAAGGGGGACTTAGGTTATAAATTATTTGAGATGAATGGTGCAAAAGTGGGTATAATGATATGTTATGACCAGTGGTATCCTGAAGCTGCAAGGGTAAACGCATTGATGGGAGCAGAGATTATATTTTACCCAACTGCTATCGGACTTGTTGAAGGTTTAGAACAGAGGGAAGGCAATTGGCAGGAAGCATGGGAAAATGTTCAGAGAGGGCATGCCATTGCAAATAGTGTCATTGTTTCTGCGGCTAATCGTGTAGGTAAAGAAGGCAGTATGACTTTTTGGGGAGGCTCGTTTGTTATAAACCAATTTGGAAAAACTTTGGCCAGAGCAGGCGACAAGGAAGAGGTTTTGATTGTGAAATGTGATATAGAACTGGGTAAAGAAGTGAAAAAAGGTTGGAAATTCTTTCATAACAGAAGGCCGGATACTTATCAGAAAATAGTAGAAAAGTAAAGAATTTTATGGTAAAGACACCTTTCACTTTAGGCTATAGAATGCCTGCAGAATGGGAAAAGCATGATGCTACATGGTTGGCATGGCCAAAAGATCCCGACACATTTCCTAAAGGGATAATAGAGATTGTTGAATCCGTTTATATCCAAATGATAGAAGCCTTGGCGCAGGGCGAAAAGGTTAACTTACTTGTTGATGATAAAGTTGCAGAAGAAAAAGTAGCATCGATGCTGAAAACGAAGGATAACGTGTTTTTCCATCACATAAAAACTGCAGATGTATGGATCAGAGATTATGGACCGATTTTTATTAAAGATGGAGACAATATTGCAGTAACCAAATGGATTTTCAATTCCTGGGGGAACAAATATGAATCATTGTTAACTGATAATAAGTCAGGGATGGCAGCAGCAAAATTTACTGGCTTAGAAATTTTTGAAACTAAAATAGTGCTAGAAGGAGGGTCTATTGATACGAACGGTTTAGGTTCATGTATTACAACAGAACAATGCTTATTAAATGAAAACAGAAATTCCATTCTTACTAAAAAAAGTATAGAAAAGTACCTCCAAGATTATTTGGGACTTACAAATTTTATTTGGTTAAAAGAAGGAATAGCTGGAGATGATACAGACGGGCATGTCGATGACATCGCACGATTTGTAAATGAGAATACTGTCATCTGCATGATAGAGGAAAATCAAAATGATGAAAACTATAGAGTTTTGAAGGAAAATTTTGAAATTTTAAAAAGTGCTAAAGACCAAGATGGAAATAAAATAAATGTTATTACAATCCCAATGCCCAGGCGCATAGCTATTCCAGAAAGGAGGTTAGCTGCGAGTTATGCAAATTTCTACATAGGTAATTCTGTGGTTCTTTTGCCAATCTTCAATGACAAAAATGATAAAAAAGTGATTTCTATATTTGAAAAATTGTTTCCTGATAGGAGTATTTTAGGAATTGATTGTGAAGCCTTAATTTATGGATATGGCGGAATGCACTGCATTACTCAACAGCAACCAGCTGTTCAATAGCAATTCAAATTAAATTATAAAGCTTAATTATTTTATATGATAGATGTCAATGCTTTGAAAGAAAAATTTGTCAATATAGTCGGCAAATCAAATGTAACCGATAATTCATTTCAACTTGATAAAAATTCAACCGATAAAACGCAAATTAAGGCCAGCCCAATTTTAATAGTTTGGCCAAATAATAAGCAACAAGTTTCAGAAATTGTAAAGGTTGCAAATAAAGAACGAATACCAATAGTTCCGCGAGGTGGTGGAAGTGGTTTGTGTGGAGGGGCTGTTGCAAACGAATCTATTGTGATTAACCTCACAAAGATGAATAGAATATTGAAGATGGATAAAAGGCGCAAATATGCTATTACGCAACCAGGAATATTTCTCGATAATTTGAGTAAAGTAGTTAACAAAGATAATTTGTTCTTTCCAGTGCAACTAGCCAGTCATAAGATTGCTACTGTTGGTGGCATGATATCAACTAACGCAGGTGGAGAACATGTTTTACGATTCGGGAAAATGTCTGATAATATTCTTGCGATAGAGGTTGTCACTGGCGATGGCAGGTTGATTAATGTAAGAGGAAATAAAATAAATCATTTTTGTGGTACAGAAGGTTTGATGGGGATTGTAGTAGAGGCTAGATTAAAACTTCTGCCTAGAATAAAAAGAAGGTCTATAACTATCCTTGAAGTTGATACACTCAAAGATCTCATGGCAGTAGTAAAAAAAGTTGTTAAAGATAAAAATCTACTTGCTTGCGAATTCATTGGCCCCAAAGTTTACAAGATGGCAGGATTTAGAGAAAAATATTTCATATTGCTTGAGTACAAAGATGAGCATGGAGAAATTGTCAATAGAAGGCAGATAAGGAAATTTTGGAAAATTCGTGAGAATTGCTTCTTCACGTTGTTTAAACATGACTGGAAAATTATTGCAGACCCCAAATTATCTCTTAAAAATGTTGGGAAATTTCTAGAATGGTGTAAAAGGAGAAATCTGCCAGCATTCGGCCATATAGGGCATGGAATAATTCACGTTCACTTCAAAACTGTCAAAGAAATGGAAGATATGTATACGGTGGTATTGAAACTAAATGGAGAAATTAGTGGTGAACATGGGTTTGGTATTATCAAGAGACGGTATTTGCCGTATAAGAAGCGCTTTGAATTAAAGAAACTTAAGAGAATTTATGACAGAAATAATATCCTAAACCCAGAAAAAGTAATTTAATTTGTTGCAAAATTAAAGCTGCCTGATTTTATATTTTCTGCATGAAAACCGATCTAAGGTAAACCCTTTCTCCATTTGGCTGGGTGTGGACGATCTCTTTTTCTTCAAGTATTTTGAAATATTTGCCGAAGTAAGCTTTTATTTTTTTCAATGAGAATAAATTCTCCTGGTGCCAGTAGTTACTGTCGCTGAAGGCATGTAAATAATATTTTCCATTGTCTGTCAGAAGTCTGTGATTTTGTTTCACATAAATTTTTCTAAATTCAATTGGTATATGATGAAAACAGCCTCTATCAAAAATAAAATCAAAGACAGATTTCTGAAATTTTAAATTATAAGCATTGCCCACTAAAAATTTAGCTTTCGCACCTACATCTTTAGTCCTATGCTTTGCTATTTTTACTGCAGTTGAAGATATGTCGACTCCAATTACATCAAATCCTTGTCTAGAAAGAAATATAGAATTGGTGCCAGCACCACAGCCTATATCCAATACTTTGCATTTAGCTATCTTCCCTTCATTTACCAATCTCGTCAGTTCTTTGTCAGGATTCGCAGTTTCCCATGGCAATTCTTTATAGTTATGATTCCTATATGTTTGGTCCCAAGACTCTTTTAAATGATGTTCCAAAGTTTTCATATATTATTAAATCTGTAGGAATAATTTAATAGGGAGCGGGGGTCGCCTAGCCTGGTCAATGGCGCCAGCTTGAGGACAATAGTCAAAATGCTGGTAGGTTAGTCCTTACGTGGGTTCAAATCCCACCTCCCGCATTATTAAATATTAATTATGCCAACCAATTTGCCTAAAGAATACTTTTTGATAGAAAAAGATTATAGTAGAGCAAAAACTTTAGATGAAAAGATCGAACTATTGAAAAAATTGATTTCTTCAGTCCCGAAGCACAAGGGGACGGAGCATTTGCTTGCAGATTTAAGGAAAAGGTTGTCAAAACTCAAGGATGAACTGGAAGTAAGGTCAAGGAAATCTAGCTCTGCCAAGAAAGAAGCGGTGAGAAAGAGCGGGGATATACTGGTTTCTATACTAGGATTAACTCAAAGCGGCAAAAGTACCTTACTAAAGCGGTTAACGAATGCATCTGTAGACATAGGTTCCCAGCCTTATACTACGAAAGAACTCGCCACTGGGGTGTGTTTTTTTGAGGGTGTTAATGTTCAGTTTGTTGAAATACCGTCATTCTTTCGTAAGAAGGATATGAATATCGCACATACATCAGACTTGCTGCTTATTCTGGATAAAAATCCAAATGACGCAGAAAATATAGAGCAATTTTTGAAGGAAAACAAACTCCAGAACAAAAGGAAGATATTTTATTCGAATTTCAGAAGCGACAATGAACTTTTAAAAAATGTGATAATTCAAAGTGATTTCATTCGCGTTTTCACCAAGCCTGTGGGAAGGGAGGTAGGTAAGAAAGCAATAGTTCTCAGGAAGGGAAGCTCAATTAAGGATCTTGTGAAAAAAATAAATGAACATTGGTTGGAAGGATTTAAGTTTGCTAGGATTTTTGACAATACGAAATTTTCTGGAAGACAAGTTGGATTGGAGTATACTTTGAAAGATAAGGATACAGTTGAAATTCATATGATGTAAGTTTAAGCTTCATTACTTCCCCATAATTCGTCTAGATCATGCATTTCCGGTGCATCTACATCTTGCAAGTAATATGTAGGATGCAAAAGTTCAATTAATTTATAAACTGCAGTATGGTTAATAACTCTAGGATCTAGCTGTATTTGAGTAGTATAGAGTTGAATAGAAGCGTTATCCCCATGTCGCAAAAATACATAAGGGTCATTAGGGTCTGCATAAAAATCTCTGTATCTTAACATTGTACGTTGTGTTAATTCTAACTCAGCTTGTGAAAAGCCGCCCTCTTTTCTTAGATAGATTCCCATAAAAACATAATGGGCGTAAACGATTTAAAAGGATAGGTTTTTAACCCTAGCAACCATAGAATATTTTATGGAAGAAAAGAAGCTTGTTGGAACTGTCGAACATTACTATTCTAAGATAGGAGTAGCTGTGATAAACCTTGAAGGCAGTCTATCAGTAGGCGATAAGATTTCTATAGAAGGAGCTACTACAAACATACAGCAAAATGTGGATAGTATGCAGGTGGAGCATGAAGTTGTAGAAAATGCTAAAGCTGGGGATGCTGTTGGGTTAAAAGTAGTTGATAGAGTCAGGCCTGGGGATCAGGTATACAAGATAGCTGAATAAATGCTACATTTTTCTTCATCATGAGAAATCAAGACTATCTTCTATTCTCATTTCTTTAATAAAACTCTTAATGAAGCCAAATGCAAAAGCGCAGCCAACGGCACAGCGAACGCAGGTATCATGACTAATGGGAACAATGCAAGAAGTTCAGTTGACACTTCTGTAGATAAGACTTGAAACGGTATTGGATAAGCCAAGATTCCTATGACAACCGCTACTACTAAATCAAGAATGCCTATGATATTCCATGCGATTGCCAGCATTTTCGAATAAGATTTTTTTAAGAAAAATAAATAGGCAACTAACGGAGCTGTGAACCCGACAATCATATCCCCATATCCTGAAGGAAGTGCGAATTCTCCTGGTAAAAGCCCCATGCTATAGAGTGTCAGGAAACTGTACCCTGCTATTCTGTAAGTTTGAATGCCGATGAGCCAGTGCTGTGGAAGATCATCGAAAACCGGTTGTAAAGTTTTGGAGAAAAATACAATTATTATGATACCGTAAATTAGTAGAAAGGTAAAAAGAATGTTTGGGACATGTATATCTGTTCCTATCAAAAGTTCAGTTGGAACATTAACAGGCGTTTCTGCAAAGAATCCATTATTGCCTAGCACAAATACAATAGCAAACCAGCCTACCAACACACCTGCTGTTGCTATGGAAATCTCCAAACGCTTCTTTTTTAATATGTTCGAAGAATACAATGCGCGATGTATGATTATCCAAACTAAAACCAAAAATACAAAAGTAGGTATGATAACTGATGCACTTAAAAAACTGGGAATTTCCGTTACCATTTATTTCTAATTTATTATTTGCTTATATTTCTATAAGAACATTCGCATTTGCTTATGATGCATAATAATTATTCTGCTGCTCATGGTTTATTGCCCGAAGATACGCACTTGTATTTGTCCGCATCACAGTACGCCGTTCCCAAGCAGGGCAACTGGCAACTACCGCAATATAAAGTATAGCTTTCTGAACATTTTGCCCACCAAGCCGCCCTTTCAAAGTCATCTCTGTTCATACAATATCCCACCGCACCGCTATAATATTCACAGATGAAAATCTGATTGCCCTCGCAAGGCGGGTAAAGCTCGCCATAGCAATTGATCTTAGACTCATCGAATTTTGCCCAGTCGAATTTGCTTATTTTTGTCCAGTTTAGAGTGCATTTGGGTTCTATGTTATCGCAGACCAGCGTATAGTTTTCAGAGCATTGAGGCAAACATCTGCCACTGCATACAGTGGTATTTACAGGACAGGCGGAAGAGTTTGTTTTGTAGAGGTATTCTACGTAGTTGTTCACTTCATCCGAATACAAATTTTGAAGCGTATCCTTTGTTTCTGGCTTGATTGTTTGACTGCAGTCCTCATAAGGATACATAATATCCGTTTCATCTGTTGTATGGTTCAAGCTGAGGATGTGCCCAAACTCGTGAATGTATCTCACCGGCATGGAACAGGCTCTGGTGGTTCTGTAAATGTTTACATATCCGCCTTCGATGATTTTGAAATCGCCGAGTTCTGAGTACAGGGGAAGCGCTTCGCCAACCTTCTGGTGCACATAATCGTCTTTATCCAGATAAAAAGATTCAGTTTCATCATAGCATTTGACAACTACGCTGTCTTTGGTAAAAGCATCAATCACTTCGAACGAGGCTATGACGTTTTTGTTCCAGTGGTAGATGGCGGTTCTTATATCATATTCTTGGTTGGAGCATGTCTTGTTGTCGATAAATATATGGATTGGAAATTTCCTCCATCTCATGTTTTCTTCAATCATGGGGACTGTTAGGTCTAGGGTTGGTTTTGGAACTGCGACAATAGGTGTAATTGTTGCACTCGCTGGCGATGGGATTGTTATATTCGTGTCGGGCGGTGTAGGTGTCGCAGTATTTGTGGCAGTCGGAATTTCTACGCTCCTAGTTGTTATTGACGGTTGTTGGGAGATACATCCTGAAAGAAAGACGGCGAATACGATGAACGATAGAAATGCCAATAGTTTCATGATAAATATATGATAAATCATCAGAGATTAATGCTTGATTGAATTCAGAACTTCCTTCCAATGCCCGACAACTTTGACTTTTGGAAAGATTTTTTCTATTCGACCATCTTCATTGATTATAAATGTCGTCCTTTCTATTCCCATGTATTTATTGCCTAAAAAATTCTTTTCATTCCAAACACCATATCTCTTCGAAACTTTTGCATCTTCATCTACAAGCAAATTGAAAGGCAATTTCAAATCATCTTTGAATTTCTTATGCGATTCTAATGTGCCTATACAAACGCCAACCACTTCAGCATTTTTCTTTTTGAACTTATCATAATTTTTTGCAAAATCTTTAGACTCTATAGTACAGCCGGAGGTTGAATCTTTGCAATAGAAATAAAGGACAGTCTTCCTCCCATTGAAATCTTTAATGTTCACTGATCTGCCATTCTCATTTAGAATCTTGAAATTAGGAGCCTTATTACCAACTTTCATATCATGGCCTAGTCTGCTTATGGAATTTACCTCTGTATAAAGCCTTCCCCCTCACTTCTTCCAAAATAAAATGACAAATTCTAGTCCCAGGATATACAGCTAAAGGTATTGGCGATAAATTGGCTATTTCCAACACAGTCTTGTTTGCAGTTCCTGGATGGATGTAGCCAGAACTTAGGTGTGTCAATAAACCTACCCTAGCAAATGTGCTTCTACCTTCTATCCAACCAGCTAAGTTGTTTGGTAGAGAAATTGTTTCTCGAGTTACGCCATGCACCATCTCTCCAGGCATTATAAGAAAATATTCGCCTTTTTTCACTTTCACAAATTTTGTAATTTCCTTATGATCCACACCATCCTTTACGTGAAAAGTACCGTGAAGCTTCTTGAAAACTCTGAAGGTGTCTCCCAAATGGAGATCTATAGAACCCGGCCCGACTTGAGATTTTTTGAATGGTTTTATCTTTATTTTGCCTTCTTTGACCAGCCTAAGAATCTCATTCCTAGCGAGTATTGTCATAATTATATTTTATTAAACTAGTATATTTGTTAGGTAGTATGAAAGTTGTAATATCTATAGGCGGTTCGCTTTTAACCAAAGAGCTTACTTTCGAACATTTTTCTAGATATGCAGATGCTATAAAGGATTTGGCTAAAAAGCATAGCATCGCTGTAATTTGTGGCGGTGGGAAGATAGCTAGAGAGTTCAGGGATATAGCTAAAAACGCCGGCAGGGAAGAACGCGATTTTATCGGCATCATGGCAACACATTTGAATGCGTCTACTTTGACTTCAGCTATAGGAAAAGATGCTTACTTGATAAAATGGAAGTCTTTGAAGGATGCATTGAAGGAATTGAAGAGATTTTTTGGTAAGAAGATAGTAGTTGGCGGGGGGTATGATGTTGGTACTTCTACAGATTATGATGCTGCAATTTTCGCTAAAGCTGTTAAAGCAGATTTGATTATTAACGCTACAAATGTTGATGGTGTGTATTCGGATGATCCTAAGAAAAATCCAAATGCCAAGAAATTTAACAACCTAACTTACCAGGAGTTTATAAAAATTTTAAGTAAGCTTGAACAGACGCCTGGGGAATATCGTCTATTTGATTTGAAGGGAGCGAAACTTATGAAGCAAATTAAAGCGAGATTGGTTGTTGTCAATGGCAATGATACAGAAGAAATTGTCAGGGCTGTAACTGGCACTCATAAAGGCACAGTTATAGCATAAACTTTATTTATAATAATACTTATGAAATAATTTTCAGAATTATCTGTGCCCTAGTGGCTCAGCCTGGTAGAGCATCTGCATGG
>JACQIA010000094.1 GCA_016198705.1 Candidatus Aenigmatarchaeota archaeon | reverse complement strand
TCACCTTAGAGGTGAAGCCTGTACCCCCTTCTTCACCTCTCTTTATAAATGAAAACAAAAAGAATATATAGAAGTATCGACTACTAAATGATTAAGAGGTCAAAGATAAGTTTTAATTTAATGGTGTTAAATCCGGCCTTTTCCATATCCGCCAAGCATTGTTCAGCGATATTTGTTTCCTGGCCGAGATCTTCTTCAGCGATTTCTTTAATCCTTAGGATTATTTTTCTTTTTTCAGTTATGGTTTTGCTGGCATATCCTGTTTTTAGTTTATTTGTTGAATCAAGAGTAGCAGTGATGGAAGCAGTCAATTGATATTCTGATTCAGTAAAATAATCCGGCACTGTTATGGTGAGGTAAAAGTCTTGGCTTTCTCCGGCGCGGATGCCGTTTAATATCGAAGGATTCCAGGTTACGTATTTAGCCAGGAAACCATCTAACTTCAGCTGCACATTATTCATCACCGTATTTTCATAAATATTTTCAATGCGTATTGTGAATGTCTGCTGTTTTCCCCGTAATATATCAAATACTTCTGACGTAGTAATAGCTCCTGCTCCTCCTCCTCCCCCGCCGGCTCCGCTGGCGACCGATTCTGAATCTCCCGGTGAAGTAGATGATGTAACAGCTGCAGCAGCTCCTCCGACAGCTCCTAAAGTAGCTGCAAGAGCATTTACAGTTACTGCTACGGTATCTCCAAATAATAAATTCTGTCCGGCCAAATCAGTTCCGGTAGAATTAAACCCGGTAGCGTTTGCAACAATGGTCTTGGCACCGGTAGATGCATCAGATGGAATTCTCACCTCAAGGTTCAATTCATCGCTATCTCCAGAAAAGAAATCGTTATAAGTCTTATTAATATCACCAAAAGTAACTACCCAATCTGAAGGCAGAGTTAAGAAGAAGGTTACGTTGGTGGCATTTCCTTCACCGATATTATCTATCTTGGCTACTATCGGTACATTTACATTGCCTTGGGTAACAGTAAGGGTTTCTGCAGACGGCGTAGTAATGGTTGCTACTAAAATTGGTTGTCCAGGAGCAACGGCGATAGTTCCCACCGTAGTTAAGGAATAAGGCACCGCGGCAGTATCATTTACGCTGATGTTTAAAGTAACGGTTTTTACTCCGGAAACGGTAGCATTGTCTAACACTTCAATCTGCCTAACCTCTCCTGAAGATAAAGTGAAGTTAGAACTGGAATTGTAATAAGTCTTGTTTGAATCAGAGCTGATATTAAAGTGGAAAGGGAAATCTCCGGAATTGTTGATGGTAAGATTGCCCAAAGAGACATTATTGTTAAGGTCAGCTCTGACCGCTGCAAAAACGGAAGGCGTACGGGTCCAATTACGATCAAGCTGTACCGAGATATTGACCATATTACTTTGAGCAGAATTACCGCTGCTGTCATTCGCCCAGAGCTGTAGATTATACGTCCCGGCAGTAGTCGCATTAAAACTGATGTTATAGATTAATGTCTGAGAGTTGTAATTCGGTGTTAGATTAGTGAACAGAGTGCCGGTACTCAATTTATATTGGACCACTAAAGTATGGATTCCAGTGACGTTGTCAGTTACATTGGCAAATACGGTTATGTTGACATTTGGATCTAGTTCTGCTTCGGAAGAAGGACTGGTAGTGAGACTATTAAAAGTAGGGATAGTCTTGTCTACAGTAATATTAATGTGCTGATTATTGCTGAGATATCCCTGGCTATCGTTAGCTATTACTGTCACTACTTGCGGGCCTTCTGCTAAGGTAGAAACATTATAGCTGGCAATCCAATTTCCGGACTGGTTGACCGCTGAAATATTGAATGGTGTTCCGGTGTTATTGCTGAAACTGAACAGGACTGTCTGGATGGTCAGATCAGAGATGCTTGCGTTAAATGTCTGGTTGCTGGATCTGATAGAATAATTGCTGTAATTTGTTGGAGATAACCAGCTGACCACCGGCGGAGTATTATCAATAGCGAAAGAAACATATTGGGTCTGGTTGTAATGACCTAAGCTGTCGTTAGCTATCACGGTCATCGTATTTGTTCCTTCTGCTAAAGTTGAGACGTTATAACTGGCGCTCCATGCACCTGAATTATTAGTTGCCGTGGCGTTGAAGTTTGCGCCGGAAGCATTGTCAAAGCTGAATAAAACCGATTGGATAGTTAAATCGCTGATATTCGCATTAAATGTTTGATTGCTGGAACTGATAGAATAGTTGCTGTTGTTGGCAGGAGCAGTGATGGTTACTAATGGTGCGGTGTAATCGACAATAAAAGAAACATATCGTGTTTGGTTGTAATTGCCTGCGCTGTCGTTAGCTATTACGGCCATCGTATTTGCGCCTTCTGCTAAAGTGGAGACATTGTAACTGGTACTCCATGTTCCGGAGTTGTTTGTTGCCGTAGCGTTGAAGTTTGCCCCGGAAGCATTGTCAAAGCTGAATAAAACTGATTGGACATAATTTTCTTCTGAAATAGTTGCGCTGAAAGTCTGGTTGCTGGAACTGATGGAATAGTTGCTGTTGTTGGCGGGAGCAGTGATGGCAACTCTTGGAGCAGCATAATCAACAATGAAAGAAACATATTGGGTCTGGTTGTAATGGCCGACGCTGTCATTAGCTATTACGGTCATCGTATTTGCGCCTTCTGCTAAAGTTGAGACGTTATAACTGGCGCTCCATGTCCCCGAATTATTTGATGCCGTGGTGTTAAAGTTTGCACCGGAAGCATTGTCAAAGCTGAATAAAACTGATTGGATAGTTAAATCGCCGATATTTGCGCTAAAAGTTTGATTACTGGAACTGATAGTATAATTGCTGTTGTTGGCAGGGGCTGTGACAGTTACTAACGGAGCAGTAAAATCAACCGTAATAGTTACACTAGCAGAATTATTGACATTATTTGAAGTGTCGTTAGCAATAGCAGTTATGATGTGCACTCCTTCCGCAAGGACAGAGACATTATAGCTTGCAGACCAATAGCCGGAATGGTTTAAAGCAGTCACATTAAATCCGGTGCCGGAAGCATTGTCGAAGCTGAACAAGATTGTATCGATAGCTAAATCTACGACACTGACATTAAAGGTTTGGTTGCTGGAGACGATAGAATAATTACTTTGATTAGTCGGAGCAATCCAAGTCACTGCTGGAAATATACTATCTACGGCAGTAAAATTGGTTGTTTCGGTTGAATTTTTATGGGCATAAGTATCATTAGCAATGATAGTAATATTATAAAGCCCAATTATGTTTGGGATAGTGAAGGAGTTGTTGAACACATTATCGCTATTTTCGTCGCCTAAAGTTAATAATGTAGATGAACCGTTCGGCAGAGTGATATTTGCCAGAACTGCGCTTACTCCAAATGTATCTGTAACTGTAGCATTTACGCTGATAGTTGTACTGATGTTAAATCTGCTGTTTAATGATGGCTGCACATTGGTAACTGCTGGAGGAGCAGTGTCAACAGAGAAGGTAAAATTATTCAGAGCAAAAGCATTATTTCCTGAACTGTCAAAAGCCAGACAATTCCACCCATACTCTTTTCCGTCCGGAACAGAATTGATAGTAAAATTAGTTTGGTTTCCGGTCCCATTAATTACTGCAGTTTGATTAATTACAAAAGTGCCGGAGATATTGTGATATAGGGTGATGTTAGCTAACCCAGAGCTGTCTGTAGCATTACAGGTAAAATTGAAACTCGCAGAAGTTAAGGTTACTCCGTCTGCAGGAGAAACTAATATGGTTAATGGCGGGGTAGTACTTTGGATATTAAATGTCCTAAATTGAGTGTTGTTGATATTATTACTGCTGTCATTTGCTGAGATAGAGATATTATAAATTCCCGAAGTTTCAGTGTTATTAAAGGCAGCAGTATAAATCGTGTCTAATTCTGGATCTAAAAGCTGCCTGATGAAAATGCTGCCGTTAGGCGCAGTGATGGTTGCGTTGACGATGGAGACATTAACGTCATCAGTAACGTTAACGTTAATAGTGATGTTGGTTGAGGTTACAAAATTACTGCCTGAAGCGGGGAGAATGATGCTTACTTTTGGTTTAACCACATCATTGACGGTAAAGTTAGTTCTCTGGGTAGCATTACGGTTATTACTGGTATCATTCGCGATGAAAGTGATATTATAATTCCCGATCAGTGCAGGAATGGTAAATGATCTATTGAATTTTGACGGATAACCGCTGCCATTGTTCAGCTGGAAAAGAAAAACGCTTCCGTTGGGGTAAGAGATATTGGCAAACACTGCGCTGATATAAGTAACGTCTGTAACATTGGCTCCTATTTCGATGATATTGCTGACATTGAAAACCCGGTCGCTGATAGAAGTATTCTCTGGCAGAAGGTTAGTGACATTAGGAGGAGTACTATCAAAAGTAAAAGTGACCGTTTGAGTATTATTGGCGTTTCCAGAACTATCATTAGCAAATGTAGTCACGATATGCACTCCTTCAGCTAACGTGGAAACATTATAACTGGCTGTCCAGTATCCAGATTGATTAACGGCACTAACATTAAAATTTGCGCCGCTGCTATTATCAAATCCGAAATATACATTCTGCACAAAATTATTATCATTAACCGTTGCATTGAATGTCTGGTTTGACGAGGTTAAAGAAAAGATGCTCTGGTCTGGAGGAGAATTAAGAGTTACACTGGGATTAGTATAATCAACAGTGAAAGAAACATATTGGGTCTGGTTGTAATGGCCTAAGCTGTCATTAGCTATCACGGTCATCGTATTTGTTCCTTCTGCTAAAGTTGAGACGTTATAACTGGC
>JACQIA010000092.1 GCA_016198705.1 Candidatus Aenigmatarchaeota archaeon | reverse complement strand
TTGCAGTCCTTTAGTTGTTGCCTGTGTTAATCTGCTTATAGCCCCTAATGTCGATTGGCCAACAGCAGAAAATGCCGGAGCTGTAACTATGAAGGACAAAGTTGTTTCAGGATTAAAGATCTCATCATATATATTCCTTTCAAAAACTTCTGTTTTTTCAATTGTGCTGTCATAATCGTAATTGAAATTATCCAGTTTGCCTTTTACTCTTTGGCTAAGCTGAGGATTTTCAGCATAAATCTGAGCTAATGATTTTCCTTGCTCTGCCTGCCTTAAAACTTCTTTGCCTGCCTTGGCATCCTCATATAATCTTGTGGTTTCTCTTTCATAGGTTTTTATGGCATCCTCAGTTTTTCCTGTTGCATAATTCCACCATTCTCCTGCGCTTGTCCTTCCATAGAATCCTGCACCGCCTTCGCGGAGATTTTCAGTCAAATCCTCGTATTTTTGCGTCTTATATTCAAGCTCAAGCTCCGCATTTGTTATTCTTGCATTTATCAATTCTTTTTGCAGAAGTTCCCTTTGACTGTCAGTCAGAGTGCTTCTCTTTAGTATTTCATCATTCCTGAAATCTTGGATTAACCTTCTTTCATTTTCCTTTGCCTCTTCCAGCTTCTGCCTGTTTAATTCGCTTAATCGAAGTATTTGAGACTGCATGTATTGGTCTTTGCCTGTCAATTCAACGTCTAAACCAACTTTACTCGCCGTCCACTCGACAGTTGATGCAGCCATGCCTACTAATCCGCCAAATACCGGCACGTTTTCCAATTTATCCACAACACCAGAACCTAATGCTGTAAAAGGCAGATTCCTATGGAATTCTATATCTTTCTTTAGCTGCTCGCTTCTCCTTATGTTTTCTCTGACATCCTCTTCCACAAGCTGATTGCTAACTCTGGCTTCAGTCAAAGTTTGCAGCAACTGAGGATTTTGCCTTAATTCAGGATTCTCAGAAAGCAATAATTGCTGATGTTTTAGAGTCGCTGCCTGCTGTCTTTGCGCTGATTCTAATTGAGATTGCAGTGCAACCAACTCCTCTGGCTTTGGAGCAGATGATAGAATCTTGTATGTCCTTTCCTGCCTTAGTCTTTGCTCTTCTCTTCTTATTTCATCTGCGCTAAGTCCGCTAAGGTAACTAGCTTGTGACTGAAGCATATCTTTATTGGATTTTTCAAGAGCAGTTTTTGTGTTATCATATTTTTCATCATCGCTAGTTAGTATCTGCAATGCATAATTTACAAGACCATAATTTTCTGATGCCTCTCTAAAGCTTTGAGATGCCTCTGCAACCTTTACCTTATGCGCTTCATAATTAGCCCCTTTAAGTTCTGAAACAGATTTCTGCAATTCCGCCTTCTTAATAGGGTCAGGTTCAGAAGCAATTTTCTGCTCGATTCTATTGATTTCCTGATTGATAACACTTATTGCCTTGTCTGTCTGCTTATCCTGCTGGTATAATGTCCTTAAATTTTTCAGCACTTCAACTCTTGAGGTATCACTTAAACCGCTTGAAAGGGCTGATTCAAGCTGTCTTATTGCACTTCTTCTGTTTGCAGCACTTTGTGATTGCCAATTCCCCTCAAGAGCATCAAGTTTGCTTGTTGAACCGTCTAGCCAGTTGGGAACATAAGCTATGTCCTCTACTTTCTTTGCTTCCTGGTCGAACTGCCTTAGGTAACCGTCTTCATTTGATTTGTATTGATTGACAATTTGGCTTACCCTTAAAAGCTCGTCTTTTTCCCTTAATTTCTGCCTTGCATATTCCCTTATTTCCGGTGCAGCTTGGGCATTTCCAGCTATTGCTTCCCAATGTCTTCTGGAGTTTTGTATTCCTTCCGGGCTTAAGGCGGTTGTTGCATCAAATCTTTGCGCAAGCGCGAATTGAGAATCCACAACACCTTTATCTGCAGTTTCCTTGAATAATGTGTAGGATTTGTCCTTTTGCCCATTTAGCTCATAGATGTGCGCTGCAGCAGCCTTATCATCAAGATTTCCCTTTTCCAATCTTTCTGCAAATCTTAATGCATTTGAATTGTCATTAGCCTTGAGATAAGCTTGCGCTGCTTTTCTTGTATCCCCTTTTTTCTCATAATCTGCTGCAATCTCCGAGTAAACTTTTCTTGCTTGTTCATTATTTCCTGATTGCTGCAGCAAATCAGCATATAGATTTTTTTGCTCAGTATTCAATTGCCTCTTTGCATATAAGTCTGCCAAAGTTCCTTTAACACCTTCGATATCTCTAGATTGCAATTGAGTCTGTGCCAATAATAATGACTGTTGCTTTGTAAGAGTCCCGTCTTGAATCAATTTTGTATAGATTTCCGTTGCTTCTGCCCTTTTCCTGGCATTATCCTGTGCTGAAAGCACGTAAGCAAGCGCCAGTTTCTCGTCATTATCCAACTGCCCTAATCCCTTAAGCAGCTCTTCAGCTTTAGCATATTGCTTGTTTTCAGCATACTGGCTGGCAGCAGCCACTAGAAATCTTCTTGCAACCTCATTGTTTTTGTCCTGCGCAAGAATTAGCTTTGCCTTATCAACCTGCTCTTCCAATTCAGCTGCCTTATCTTTCGCTGGTTTTTCAGAAGTTATTAATTCTAAAGCAGCATCCCCGATTTTCTTAAAGTTTTCAGTTAATCTCCTTATAGCTTCTGGATTGGTTAAAACTTCGCCATTCTGGTTTGTGGAAGCATGGGTAATCAATTTATCTATTGCATGAATTCCTTCTTCATCAAGAATTAGCATTGAAGTTCCAGCGTCTTTTGACGGCGGGCCTATGATTACAAGCCCCGCATCTGCTATATTGTTCTTGATAGCGCTGTCTCTTGATAATTTTGTGTAAATATTCCCATTAGTATCAATGCCAATTTTTGTTTCTATCAAGCCGATGATTGTCTTTGCCCGTGCTATTCCCAAGTCTCCTATGACATCAAGTTTTCCAGCCTGGAAGTATATCTTGCCCCTTTTCTCAATCCCATTAATGCCGGACTCTTCTGCATGAGCTGCTGGAACATAAATTGAATAAACACCATCCTTTAAGCCAGCAAAGCTCATTATATCTTGCCTGCTTCCATAAGATGATGCTCCAGGCAATACAACATATCTTTTTGGAATTGTATCTGCAGCCAATGCTTTGTCATTAGCATCAAATTCTATATAACCAGTATTGGGCAGCTCTGCCCATAATTTTTTAGTTTCAAGAGAAAGCTTAGCAGTATCAGATTCCTGCAGTAATGGCAAGAACTTTTTGCCTAAATCGCTATGCTGGGTAACAAACCTCTTTGGTGTGCTATCATCATTTGATATTCTTAAGTGCCCCCTTATTGTTGCGCTTGAGCCTCTATTATTTAAGGAGAAATCCATAAGATTGCTATTTCTATAATTGGCTGAAAAACTTCCAGAATATTTGTCTTCACCAATTGATACTTCAGCAGCTTTAGCGCTTATAAAAAAATCTTTTAACGTTTCATCAAACTTTATATTCAATTCATCTTGGAAATTCTTGCCATCAATCTTATGGTTAAGTATAGTTCCTTTGAAAGTTGCTGCTCCAATGACTGCAATGCTTCCCTTATCATCAAAATTGAACTTCGTGCCTTTACTTCCCTGAGCAGTAAATTCCATGCCTTTGTATTTTACAACAGCGCCTTGTTTAGCTAGGTATATAGAATTTCCCTGCTCATCTTTTATTCCATCAATTTGGCCTTGCTTTAAAATAAAATTTCCATTTGTGCCTTTTACAATCAAATCGCCGTTTTCGTCAAATTCAAATCCATTAATTACTCCAATGTTTGTAGAAGTAACCACTTTATGATCGCCATCAATTTCCAGAACAACAAAGCCATTATAATTAGGCTTACTTTTATCGTCTATTGCTGTTATAGCCACAACTTTAGGATTCTTTTTTATAGAATCTAAATCCAAGCCTTCGGGAAAATTAGGATTTATTAACTTGCCATTCTTGTATGTAATTCCTTTAATCACAGTTATTTCTATATTCGGAAGCCCATGCTTTTGTGTGAGCGCTGTGCTAAGGTGAGCAGCATTAAGAATACTTAAATCCCCGACTTTCTCAAGATTATTGCTTTCTTTTAATTGTCCTGAAGTGAGTTTTGATTTATCTTTCACCCTTGTTACATCAACTATTTGGACTGGGATGGTGGCTATTCGTTCCACAGGAACAAAAGCGGAATCAAATAATGGATTTGAGAATATTGAAGGATAAGCTGTAGGATTGCTATAATCTCCTTGATCAAGAGGGCTTTTTTTGCTGAAATCGTCTTTATTCTCTTGGGCTATAGACTCTGCACTAATCAAGCTTCCAAGCATTAGATATACGACTAACACCGCAAATGCCTTGTTCCAAATATTATTATTTTCTTTTTCCATGCCTCATATTGAAATATACCCTATCGTCATCGACAAAATTACCAAAGTCACCAATATTAAAAATGGAATTATGTAAGCGAGAACTGCGCGCATTGTGCTCATCTCATGCAGTTTCTTAAGCCCTATCACAGTAACGTAAATGGAGTAAAATACGACGAGCAATGGCACTATGGGAATCCAGCTAACCGCTATTGTTGGGGTCGCTCCATACAATAAAATCTGCACAGAGCGTTTTATTCCATTTCTGCCTCCGAAAATGTAAACGAAAAGATGATAGAATGGCAGCAAAATTAATGTGAATATAGCGCCAATAATTAAGTTGGATAGCAGTTCAATAAATACTGAAAGACTAAAGTCATTTCCAATAAATCCTATAATAACAAAATGCAAAGGTAATGTTAAAGTCAATAATAGGGCAAAATATAGCATTGAGCTGTAAGCCTTATTCTCTTCTTCTATATAATCGAAAAATTCTTTTGGTCTGAATACGCTAAACCAAATTTTGCCTAAAAAAGTCAGTTCTTCGCTCATTCTTTCACCTCAAAGATTATATTTTTGTCTGCTTTGTTTCCAAATGCATCAGTAGCGGAAATTGTTACATCATAAGTTCCTGGAATTTCAGGAGTAAAAAGAATCGCACAATCATATGAAATGTCAAATAATGCAGTGTCGTCGGAGCATTTAAAACTGTCTTCTTCTGGGTCCGTCACATTGACTCTTTTCAAGAATAATTCCCCGTCGAATAGCCTAATCTTGTTTTCCACATTTATTGTAGGAGCCTGATTTTGCTGGATTTTAAAAGCTGATAAGAACACATACTGTTTTGCTTCTTGGTAACCCTGGATTGTGTAAACAATTGTATCATTATCGTGAGGCAAAGCATCAATCTTTAAGTCAAATCTTGATAGATAAGCCAAATCAATCCAGTTTGGCTCCAGCAAAGTCTTGCCGATGACGCCTTTTAAGATTGAGTGAATATAACCAAGCCTTATTGGGACTTGAACATTAAATGTATCAATTTTAGCAGTAGTTTCTCCCTGAATTATCGAGATAGGGAATTTAACATTTATCAAAACATCATTTGTCAATATCCTTACATTTGAGTTTGCGTTTTCAGTTTCAAATTTTAAATAAGAAAAGGCAGAAAAATTAACACATATTGGAATGGAATTATCAATGTAAGTTTCTAGTTCACTTTCCATGGCACCTAAGGAAGGCAAAGTGACTTGCTTGCTGTACAACCCATAAGCTATGCTTGAATAATTTGTATTCAGATGATTTTCTGGCAATGTTATGTAGCCGCCTTGCATTCCAATTAGATTTAATCCATGTTCTGCCCTGTTCTTAACACATTCCTCAAGATAATATTTCACATTAAGCAACTCAGAAGGCAGTTCAGACTCTGTTATTTTTGACTTGCTTGAATAAATCACAAATATTAGTATGCTAAAAAGTGTTAGAATCAAACCTGCTAACATGAAAAAACTTATTTGTGACTTATTATTATCTTTCATTTTTTAATCTCCCAGACATTTAGATTGCTTATTTTATATCCGATAATTTTGTCTTGAAGCTGCAGTTTCATGCAATGGCTTTGAACAGAAAACCATGCCCTGTCTATTTTCAGTGCAATATCTCTTGTAGAAATCGGAGTTTTTGACTCATTTAGCACTTGCAGTATATCAGATTCTATTTTTTTGCCTAATTTAACCTTACGAGGTATCATTATCGTATACTAATATACAAACTAATATATAAATATTGTGAATATTAATATGAATATACTCATTTAGAAGTTTTGATATGTTGACTTATAGTCAAATAATATTTGATTAATATATGAAAATAAATCTT
>JACQIA010000093.1 GCA_016198705.1 Candidatus Aenigmatarchaeota archaeon | reverse complement strand
TAGCCTGAAAAATTATACTTAAATGAGAATCCTAATTCAGACATCTTTTCATAAGATTTGTTTGGATTGTCAAATGTAAAGCTCTGGGATGAAGAACAGCTGCTGCCAGAGCACCCTATTCCGGTGGAGTTTCTAAATGTCTGCAATTCTAAAGTATTGTTTGTTCCTTGTGCAGTCAGGAAGTATTTGGATGCTGTAGTGCAATTAATAGCAAATGTAAATGTCTGGCTCCCCTGCTCTGCTAAAGAACTTAATTGCCATGTTAGCTTTCTTGTTAAATTGCTAAACGTAGCATTATAATTGCTAACATTGCATTGAATAGGGATTGCTAATGTAACATTCCATGCGTTTGCAGGTATTGTATTGTCCCCAACATTGGTTACTGTAAAATTATAGTGGTTAAGCTCACTGGGGTCTGATGACCTTTTTCTTGCAGTTGTTTGATTTAGGTTTACAAGGTCAAATGAAAGATGTTTTTCATTTTCATAATCAATTGTTTTAATGTAATAAGGAGTTCTTTCTGTAATATTTTTTGCACCCCATAATAAAGCATATTGAAGCGTTCCTGTCTGCCCTTTGCTTGCATGAGACAATAAGTTGTATTCAACAACCTTGTATTCTCTTGGGTTTATCGTGCCTAAATCGCTTGAGCTTAATGTAATCCTCCTGTTCGGCAAGTCAACCGTGCCTGCTGTGCTGCCTGAAAGTGTTAAGCTGAAAGGAGGCCATCCAGCAGCAAGGTTATCAGTAAGGGAAATGCTCGTTGCAGCAGCACACCCTTTGTTTCTTATAATCAGGCGGGATTTAAATGATGTATCATAGCCAACTTCTGTTGGAGTTTCTCTTATAACCTCCATGATTGGAATAGCATTATTCTCTTCAATGCTGTAATTTGATTTTACCAGTTTTGAAATTCCAGGATAAGTATAATTTACAGTTGCATTGATGGTTATGTTTTGGCCAGCCGAAGTTCCAGAAGTAATATTAAACATGGCAGTGTAGCTTCTTGATTCATTTCCTGTAACTAAAATTGAACCAGGATTAAAACTCCATCCTGAAGGAACCTGCAGGCTCACATTATAGACAACCGAATCTGTAAATGGGTGGATTATCGTAACATTGACATCCTCTATAGTTTGATTGCACATATAATCTGTTGTCATCATTGTAACATTTACATCTTTGAAAACAAGCGATTCACCCCTGGTCAAATTAGGAACAAAGTTCCCAGTAATGCCCGCATTAATAGCATAGGTATCTTTATTCCAAGCACTGGTATTAATATTTGTAAAATTAACATCAATTGTTTTATTTGCAGGCAAATTTATCCCGGTAATAATTGAAGAGTTAACCATATTTCCCGTGCTGTTCGTAATATTCAGGAACACGTTTAAGGTATATGTTAAATTGACAGAATTCTTTATTCTTACAGATGCATTAAACAGCCCCTCAGAGGTTTCTAAGCCCGTTGTCTCAACACCATAAACTTTTGGATTAACATCCAGGATTTTAATCCCCTCGCTTAAATAGCTCTTTAATGAAACATAATCTATAAACAAGTCAGTCCCCCCAACATTATCAATCTTAAGCTTGCAATAGCCAGATTCATTTGCAAACATCTGGCTTCTAACAAGAGGGATTTCAACCATAGAGACATTTCCTAAAATTGTCTTATTGTGCATTATGTCTAGGAATCCTAAGCCATTGTAAACAGAAATCTTGGCATTTGTTGTGTTTAATGAGCTTCTGGGTTCCCAATAAACATTCAGGCTTGCAATTCTATAATCTCCAGCATCGCACACCCAATCAGCAATTAAATTTCCTCCAGCAGGAATAACAGCTTCGACACTCGCATTCGTAAGGTTTTGCCCTATGGTTGTATTAATGCTGCAAACATGAGATAAAACATTGCTTCCATTTGTTGCAATCTCAGGGCATTTCTCTTCAAATGATTTGTATAATGTAAACTGCCCAGAGGTAGAGGTGGCATTATTGCTGTCACTTGAATTAGCAGATATAGTAACATTATTTTCATTATACGTGGTTGCATTCACAGCCCAGTTAACAGTTTTAATCTGGTTTAATGCCACGCTTCCTATTGCCTGGCTCTTATTGTCTATAATCCATGTAAGGTTCGTATGTAATGTAATGTTAGCATTGCTGCTCGTGCCAACCAGGCTGGTAATCGAGGTATTCACAACAAAGGGCTTATACTGGAATATCTCGCTCGGGGTTGTAACACTTACCACCCTCAAACTTGCTGTACATCCTGTTTGGTCTAAAGTAATTGTAAAATTACTTGAATTGCTTGGCTTGTAAGCACTATCAGTATCAGCAACGCTTGCATACCAGAATTGGCTCCCAGAAGTGAAGCTGCAGTCAGAAGTGAAATTAAACTGCGCATATCCTGTTGAATTTGTTAAATTGCTCCCAACAAGGAAGTCATAAATTCCAGGATAATAAACTCTAAATGTAACATTTGCAGCAGGAGTAATATTATTATTGTTTCCTTTTGAAGTGTCATTAACAAATACTCTAAATAATGTATATGTGCTGTTTTGCACTATGCTGCTTGTATTCCCGCTCCCCCCGTACAGCACATTTGTCGAATCTTTCTCAACACTTAAAGAGTCTGACCCGGATGTCAATGTTCCATTCATTTTAAGCTGGAAGAACCATAACCCTATGTCCTCTGCTGTAAAATTTCTGAACCAATACACCTGCTGTTCATTGCAATTATCACAATATGTTGTTGTCACATTAACGCATGTTGGTGCAACACATTGTGTAGCAAATGTGGGGCTTCCCTTTGTCATCCATAAAGTTGCCTCTCTTAAGCTATTTGGCTTTCCAGAACTTGCAACAATGCTAAAGTTAAAGTTTGGATTGCCCCACCCTGCAGGCGTGGGAGTAACATTCGCAGTTTGCAGCTTAAACACAGGGTCAAGGAAAAGCAATCCGGGAGGGCTTCCAGTGTTGTTAAATGCAACCTTGCCTGTTTGGTTATCATAATGGTAACTCCTGTTAGAAGCCATGCTTGTATTGTAATAGCCCGAAGTGGTTGTAATCGCAGTTACATAATCGCATGTATAAGCATTCGCACCAACCTGGCTGACCGGGCTGCAGGCAACATTTGATGTGCCATTTAATGCAAATCTTGTTGTGGTTGTTAAAGCATCCCCGCAATCATCCACAGTGCTTCCAAGGAATGTAACTGTCTGCTCTTGAGTAAAGTTTATAGCCCCACTTGGGTTTGTTAACTCCAAAACAATATCCCCCTGCACAAACAGGTTTCTTGGGATGCTTGAAGAGGAATCATTTTGCTGGTAATAAGTCAATTCACTGTCATTCACCTGTATTTTCCACTGCTGCTCCCCGACAGCGAATTTAGGAGAGCAACTAGGGTTGAAATTTAATACTGCAGAACCGCTTGAATTTGTCCTGTTGACATAATTCACATCACTGTAATATGTTGAATTATCTGTGCTCACAGAAAATTTAATTGCAAATAGGTTTGTCAATGCAGTCCCATTTCTGTCAAATACTCTGAAGCTCAATAAATTGCTTTGGCTTCCGCTTCTGTTCACATTCACGCCCTGTCCAGCCTCATACACATAATACACATTGTCAGCAGTTAAAGTAAAGTTTGTGCCCGCAGCTATCACGGTTTCATTCGTATTTCCAACAGTATTTGTTGCATTGAATTTGAAGAACCATGTTCCAATGAGGTCATTTGTAAATAACTTTGAATAATTCATGACTGTTGAATTTGGAACCGCAGTATAGTTTTTCTCTTCTATAAGTGTCCATGGCCCTGCTAATGCACTTGCCCTCCATAAAGACACAGTAGCAGTATCATTCGTATCAAGCATGGTAACATTAAACACTCTTCTGTCACCCCATCCTCCCGAGATTAAATCAACAACCGGATTTGTCAATTGGGGAGCATTGGTCAAAGTTGTAACATTAAATTTAGCAGAAGTATTAGCTTTATAGCAGGAATCACTTGAAACCACAGCACCAAGCCAATCCTGTCTCGTCCTATTGTATGTTCTGTCAGGCAAGAAGCTGAACTCAACATGCCCGCTTCCATTGGTGGTGTTTGTTCCAGCCTGGAATGAAACTGCATTATTCCCGTTTTTGCTCACATTGAATGCTATTGTTGCAGCAGTGGGGGTGATATTATATGTCCTGTTGTCCTTATCAAATACTCTTAAAACCAGCCTTGTTGGGGCATTCAGGGTAGCATTGGTATTATTTCCAAGGAACAGCTCTAACTCTGTATCTTCTTTTTCTAATGTAAACTGCTCATCACTAAGATAATCCCCGCTAACAGACGTAGATGTTTCATAACTATTTCCTTCAGTATCTGTAGCATTGAACTTAAACTTCCTGATTGTGTTTACGCTTAAATCAGAGCATGCATACGCTCTTGTGAAGTTAATGGGAGTTTGGCTGCATGTAACATTGCAGTATTTAGCCGTGTCAATTTGCGTCCATGACTCAGTTCCAAATGGAGCCTCCCATGCATATATGGTAACATTATCCCCAGAATTATCAGTAACATTAATGGTGAAGTTCCTGAATAATGCCCATCCATCAGATTCAAGATTAACCCTTGCAGACTTTAATGTTTGTGTAGAAATAATCTTGAAAGCATCTTGCTCTAAAACAGAGAAGTTGTTATTAAATTCCTTTGTAGGAATCATAGTTACATTGTAATTTCCAACCTGTTTTCCTGTAGTATCAAAACTGCAGCGATAAATATTCCCTGTAGTATTTGTAACCGGTCCGCAATCATAACTTGTCTGCCCTGTATTCACGCGATACGTTACCCATGCATTAACAACATTCTTCGCACATTCATCAGTCAC
>JACQIA010000102.1 GCA_016198705.1 Candidatus Aenigmatarchaeota archaeon | reverse complement strand
GGCTTAGGGAAAACAAAATTTCTAGCCCCAATTTTCACAAGTTTAACTACTAAATCTCTTAAGGCATCATAATGTACACAAAGATCGAATACATGAGTCGGTAGGACACTTCCAGTATTCCCATACCATTCGTCTACTGTTCGATACAACGGTACAGTGGCAAGCGCACTTTTAGATAATACTTCTCTTTTCACATGTGGACTTATGACCGCTTTTATCTTACAAAACTTGTTATTCTTGTATTTTGGTGCCACTAGGTCTTTACCATAATGACCAGCACCGACAATAGTGACATAAACTAATCTTCTGTTCATAGACCCAAAATAATTTTAGACTGCTTTGTTATTAAAGTGTCTATATATTTCCTCAGCAATCTTTTCAGCTGCGGGTATTGATGCAGTCACCTTCCCAGAAAATACTGACCAGAAACCTTTACCATTAGAAATGATTTCAGTTGGTCTGGCATCATCCCCCTCTCTATTAGGCAATACCATCCTAGTTTCGTATACAGAATATAGGTATCTGCAATTTTCCATTTCGGCTATATATTTTTTTGCTTTTTCTATCATTTTTTTAAACCTATCGCGTCGATTACCATCTCTATCATAATAACTAATGTCATGTTCAAATTCTGGTGTCTTGCCATAGCTTCTTTCCAGCACAGATAAGTCAACATCGTACAGCATATAATCTTCAGAAAACCCAAATGGGAGAATACCAAAAAATGGGCCGTCCATTATAGCACAACCTGTCCTATTAACCCATGGTGCTTTAACAATCATAACTTCACAAAGTTCATATTGATACTTTTTGGTTTCAAAATTTGCCATACCTGATATGATATTTATATTACTGTAGGTGGCATTTACCACAGCATCGTATTTTTTTTCCTTCGTTTTCCCCATAGACTTATAATGTATTTCGAAACCGTCATCTAGGGTTGTGATATTAACAACGTCCGTCGATAAGAGTAAAGTTATTGTGTCATATTTAATTAGCGCCATTCTTAGTGATTTCCTAAGCAAATTAGCATCGTATAACTTTTCAGGGACTTTAATACATAATTCTATTTCCTTTGACAAAGTAATTGTCTTTGGGAATTCTTTGATGTAAGGAAGGCCAAGCTTATCACAGAAATTTATGTATTCACTACCACTTAATAAACTTCCAGATTTTGCAACACAATAGTAATGGTCAAAATTATCCACTACTGTTTCGCTAAACATACTACAAAAAGCTTTTTGGAAAGTAAGCGAAGATTTTACCGTTTCATAGCTTCGAGGATAATGATATCCCATATGCAAGCGATTTTGGTTTATGTAAGATGCCCCAAGGATGATGTCATTCTTACTTTCAAAGATTGTGACCAAGAACCCTCTTTCAGCTAATTTTAGTGCTGTCATTACACCAAAAAGGCCCCCTCCTATTACTGCAATATGTCTAGTATTCGCGGCATGTACTGGCAATTTTTTGAAAGTCATATTTCAAAATATTGAATACTACAATATTTAATAATTTTACCTATGACCTGAAGAGGAGGTCATTTTCAATCAAAATTGGATTATGACTAATACAAAATTTCAATCCAGTCAATTACGGTGTTATTTGTCTCTATAGGACAATTCAAGTATCTTATCACCGCTTTCATCAGATAGAAATTGTATTAGTCCAAAACTACTTTTTTTAGTCTTTACTTCATTATTATTTATTAAAACTTTCCAATAAGGGTGGTAAGCGATTTTAACAGTAATTAGTGAGTTATTGTTTGCTACATTAAATTTAAATTTCCTATTTTCTACATGGTTATCTATTATTTCAGCTTTTGCGTCTTGACCATTAATTCTAATCCAAGTTGGAGAATAATCTATCAGTGAAAAAATGGAAAATTCCCCGTAAGTCATTTTTCGGTCGAATAGATTAGAATTAATTAATTTATCTTTCAAATTCTGTTCTGAAGTTACAATATATTTCGCATTAAAAATTTTAAGGGTTCCAACGATTTCAGAAATTTCTATTTTTGAGACAGTCGATTCAAATAACTGACCGCTGCCAGTATAAATTTTTTTTGAAATTGTTGGCCAACCGCCTTGCCAAGTTCCCAGAGATTCAATTTTAGTGTTATACGTGGATAATGCAAATAAATGGGAATTTCTTAAATCTTGATCGGCAAAATTGCCATATGTGTTTTGGTAAAATATTCTAGTTTCATTGGCTGGCACGTTTTCCTTTAACCATAACCAAATTTTATTCACGTCTTCTATTCCCTTGGCATCATTGGAAGTTTTAGTGTTAATTAATTCTTGAATTTGCATAAATGACAAAAGTAAAACTATGTATAAAAGCAGATTAAAAATTATAAAGTTATTTGATAATATTTTCCCACTCAAGTTCATTAAAAATGCGTTTTTACTTAAAATGTCTATTCCGTATCCCGCAAAAAACACCATCATAATTCGTGCATAAACGAAATACCTTGGAAATTGAAAGAAACCACCAATTACAGGTAGCTGATCCAGTAAAGGTTTTAGTATACCACTTGCAATTATAGCAGATAAAACTAAAGTAATGAAATATAAAGTCAATTCGAAATTTTTCATCCCTTGTTTTAAGTAAATTACTAGGCCTATGAGTGCTAAAATACTAAAAATCATTTCTGCAATGTTCAAAACGCTAAAGTATGCTAAATTGTTCAAATTCTTTATAACATTGTCTAAGCTAATTTCGCCTTTTTCCCAGCCAATTTCAGCTTTTATATTTTCAGCACGCAAATGAGGCAAAAACAAATAACCCATGCTTTTGAATGTCAAAGTAGATAATTTTTCCGAATCTACCGATTCGTAATTTTGTAATGAACTACTTGAATCTAAGAACAATTTCCATGGTATAAGCATAGTGCCTAGCAACCAGATAATCCCCAAAACCAACAACAACTTCTTTATTTTAGCTTGATTTGTCGTTGATTTGGCTATTATAAAAATTATGGTGAAGTACGCCAGAAACACTGTCGTGAAAGGGTGCGAAAGGAAAGATAATGAAATTAATATCCCCAAAGATATAATGTACAATAAATTCAATTTCGGCTCGTATTTAGTTAATAAATAAATGTAAGTCAACCCAAAGATCAACCCCAAATATTGGCCCCATAAGCCATTAAGTGGGAAAGATAAGAAATCAAACTGGAAAAGCAATAAAATCGCCACGATTGCTGCAGCAATTCTATTGAAACTGTTTTTCAAAATTAAATAAACTAAAATCACGGGTATTAGGTAAGAAATGAAGACCAATGTCTTGTAAGCCGTTACAACGTTCAGTCCAAAAAAGAAATGCAAAAGTGAAATTAACCAAAATCCAACAGGATAACTAAAAATGAATATAGGAAACCCAGCAGATTCTATATTTGACCAACCAAACAATTTCCCTTTTGGGATAAGCTCTTCAATTAAATAATATGATTCAGCTAAATGCGGAGGATTGTCCTGAGCAATTAGATAACCATCTTTGAAAATAGGACTTAGTATCAATAAACTTGTGATTATTATGACTGCAATATTTACAATGTCAGCTTTCATTAGATTCACATCAAAATTGATAGTTTATATATTTAATCGCAAAACTCACCAGTATGAAACTATTGATAACTGGCGTAAGTGGTCAATTAGGCAGTGCAATTTATAAGATTTCCAAATACGAGAACTATGGAACTTATTTGTCCAATTTACCAAAAACTAATAACAAGAATATTAAAAAAGTAGACATTACAAGTTACAATGATATTTCCAGTTTTGTTAAAAAAATAAAACCAAACGTCATTATTCACTGTGCAGCTTTGAGAAATGTAGATTTATGTGAAGAGAACAAAGAACTCGCATGGAAATCCAATGTTATCGGAACCAAGAATATAGTTGATATCTGCAGTGAATTGAGAATAAAAATGGTTTTTATCTCCACAGACTACGTTTTTGATGGCTACACAGGGGGTTACAAGGAAGATGATGCGCCAAACCCCATAAATTTTTATGCAAAAACAAAGGTTATAGGCGAATGGCTGGTTCAAAATCTTGAAGATTTTTTCATAGTTAGGACGAGCATGCTGGTCAGTAATCTACCTGGGAATTACGTGGATTTTACACTCAGTGGTTTGAAGAGCGGTGGAATTAGTGGCGCAACAGATATCAAAAGCTCCCCCACATTGGTTTCAGAATTGGCTGAGGCTTCAATTAGTGCAATCGAAAAGGATTTGTCAGGCATTTATCATATGGCTGGAGACGAGATGATATCTAGATATGAATTTATGCGAACAGTTGCAACTATCTTTGGCTATGACAGTAATCTTATCAAACCAACAACTAGTGATGAATTAAAGTTCAAAGCTAAAAGACCTAAAGATACGTCTCTAGACATTTCAAAAATTAAGAACCTAAAAATAAAATTTTCGACATTAGAGGATTCACTTAAAAAATTAAAAGTTCAATGAAACCTTATTCCTTTACTAGTTTAATTGCCAAATCCATGAAGTCTCTGACATACGGCTGTAAATCTTTTCTAAATTCCTGTGTGTAATCTTTCGGCAAAACTGTTGTAGGATCCCTATGGTCCTTATCTAATTTCAATTCCCCTTTCCCTATTCCAAAAAACATGAAAATTATATTATCAGTTCCTTTTCCGTGATTAAACGGCTCAGTCATGAAAAACATTCTGACATGGCCCAATCCAACTATGCCTTCGAGCTCAAGATTGCATTCTTCCTTTACCTTCTCTCTAAGAGAGTCCTCTATATGCATGCCTCTTTTTATCCTCCCACCTAAAGGCCATAAAATGTCTTTTGGAGAGTAAACATTCCTCCTAACAAGCAAAAGCCCCCCATTGTATTGGAGAATGATGTCGTGGCACGGTATTACCAACCCCTTATGTGCTGATATGTATTCATTCAAAGGCATGAGAGGGGCTTTCAACAAGTTAATGCCATCAGATTTCCCAAAATTTACCTTGTATTCCTTCATCTGTGAAAACCTCTTTGTTTTAACATTCTTAATTTGAAATTTTTGTTATTTTCTTGATTTTAAATGGAAAAAGGCTTTTGTATATTTAAATCATTATCTGATAATACTGATATATGAAATCAGATTCTGATGGAAAAATGTTTGGACCGTTAAAGGGATGCCAAATTTGCTCTAGCAAAAATTTGGAAACCATTATTTCTTTAGGCCACCAGCCGGTTGTTCAACAGCACTTGACACCTGAAAAATTAAGAGAACCAGAGACGGCTTTTCCTTTGAACTGGTGCAGGTGCAATGCATGCGGATTGGTGCAGATTGACTATATCATTGATCCAAAATTGGTCTTCCACCCCGAATACCCGTATCAAACAGGCATGACAAAGATGCTGGTAGACAATTTTCGTGAGTTGGCATCTTTAGTGATAGGAAAATACAATCTATCAAATAAAGATTTGGTTATAGACATAGGATCCAACGACGGAACACTTCTTCAAGGATTTAAAGCCCATAACATTCGTGTGTTGGGCGTAGAACCAACAAAAGTCGCCCATATAGCCAGAAAGAATGGAATACCTACAGTAAATGATTTTTTTAGCGAGAAAACAGCCAAAGAAATTCTCGAGAAATATGGTCAAGCAAAAATAATAACCGCCACCAATATGTTCGCGCATGTTAACAATCTACAATCTTTTCTACATGGAGTTTCTACACTCCTTTCTGATGGCGGCGTGTTCATAACAGAGTCTCAGTACCTTATGGACATAGTGGAAAAACTCGAGTTCGATACAATTTATCATGAACATCTGCGCTTCTATTCTGTTAAATCACTAGTCGACCTTCACAGAAGGTTTGGGTTTACGGTAGTTGATGCAGAAAGAATAAGCTCATCCGGAGGCTCCATACGCGTTTTTGCAATGAAAGGAAAAAAAGAATCAAGCCCTGTGATACAATCTTTAATCGAGGCTGAGGAAAAAGCAGGACTGCATGATCGGAAAACTTTTGAAGAATTTAGAAAGCGTCTAATCAGCGTAAAGCATAAAATACTGCAACTTCTTGTTGATCTCAAAAATAAAGGAAACAGAATTGTTGGCATAGGTGCGCCTGCGAGAGCAAGCACCATTCTCGGATTCTTTAATCTGGACAGCAACTTGTTAGATTACATCTGCGAACGCAAGGGATCGCTGAAAATAGGATTGTACACGCCAGGAACCCACGTGCCTATCGTGGATGAGGAAAAATTGTTTCAAGACCAGCCGGAGTATGCAATGCTGCTTTCTTGGCATATAGCTGATGGCTTGATTAAAAAACTCAAGGAAAATGGGTTCAGGGGAAAATTCATAGTGCCACTTCCAGAGCCCAAAATAGTTGGGTAGCAGTTTTCCTCAATTGTTGAAAACCCATATAGAGAGTAAGTATTTAAAAGAGAATTTCGAGTCTAAATATTCATATGCCAGATAGGATACTTGTAACTGGAGGAGCAGGATTCATCGGTAGCCATTTAGTTGAAAGACTTTCTGAAATGGGAAAAGAAGTAATAGTATTCGATAATTCTTGGAGGGGCAGCCAAAAAAACTTGGCAAATGTTAAAGACAAAATAGAGTTTATTGAGGGAGACATAAGAGATTACACATCAGTCAAAAGTGCAATGAAAAATGTAGATGTTGTATTCCATTTGGCATCTTTGCAGGGTACTAAATTTTTTTACGGCTATCCCGATCTTGGGTTGGAAGTCGGACTTCTTGGAAATTTGAATGTTGCAAAGGCTATGAAAGAAAATGGGGTGGAAAGAATTCTTTTTACTTCCAGTTCGGAAGTCTATTCCCAGCCAAATGCTTTTCCTACAGCAGAAAGTCACCCTCTTATAATACCAGACCCAAAAAATCCAAGGTGGTCATATTCTGTTACTAAAATTGCTGGAGAGATAGTATTTTTCAGTTATGGGAAAAAATATGGTTTCGATACAAGTGTCATTCGAATACATAATGCATATGGCCCAATGATGGGATGGCAACATGTTATACCGGAATTTATTAAAAAGCTTGTTCTTAATGAGGAATTTACTGTCCAAGGGGACGGCAGTGAGCGCAGAAGTTTTTGTTACATTGATGATATTGTAGATGGAATAATTCTTGCAGCTTTTAAGGAAGCGGGAATGAATGAAGTTTTCAATCTGGGAAACGATAGCGAGGAGTGCAAAATTAGCGATTTGATAAAAATGTTAAGCCAGATATCTGGTAAGGAGGTTGAGCCTGTATTTTCTGGGATTAGGCCTGAAGGCAGTGCCACTAGAAGATTGCCAGACATATCAAAGGCAAGAAAATTATTGGATTATGATCCCAAAATTAGTATTAGAGATGGTTTAAAATTAACTTACGATTGGTATAAAAACGAAATAGAATCAGTTTTAAAAAATACAGATGCAAAAGAATATCCTTGGCTAAAATAGGCTTATACAACTCTGCCAAAACCAATGTATTTGACCTTCTCAAACTTGCTTGGATCCAACATCCCCCAACAATCAACCAAAAGTTTACAACGGGATTTCTCTATTTTATCCTCTAAGTCTTTAAATTCAGGATGATTCGTAGCCAAAATAACAACATCAGAGCCGTCAAGAGTTTCTCCCAATGCATATGTATCTGGGATGTATGGGTCGTGAACTTTTATCTTGTCGTTAAATGCGCCAACTATATCAACTATTTTTTTCGAAGGAGAATGGATCAAATTATCACTACCAGATTTGAAAGTCAACCCAAGAATGCCAATTTTAGACTTGTTTATATCAAGATTTAGATTTGCCATTTCTTTTTTCATCTGGTTAACAATATAGTATGGCAAATGTTCGTTTATTTTCCAAGCCAATAAAATAAAATCAGAATGCGTCATTCCATGCGACATAAAATACCCATCTTTAGTCAAGCAAGGACCACCCACTAAACCGGGTTTGGGTATAGGGCCTCTTTTATACTTAAAATTGGCTGCGTCTATTACCCTATGTGCGTCCAATCCATATTCGTTAGCAATCATGGCAAATTCATTTGCTAGTGCAAAATTCACATACCTATAGACATTTGTAAATAGCTTTGCCAACTCTGCCTCTTCAGGCTTAACACGAATAACCTCTTTCTTACTGTCTAATTTTTTGAAAAGAGCCTCTACAATGTTATTAGTACCTTCTTGTATGCCGCCTATCATTTCAGGCACTTCGTACAATTCTATGGTCGCTTTACCCTCAACTATCCTTTCTGGGCATGCAGCCAATAAAAAATCCTTGCCTTCAACAAGTCCAGTTTTCTTTTCAAGTGTGTTTCTAACTAAGCCTTCCAGCGTGCCTGGAGAGGAAGTCGACCTCATCACTACAAGTTTATTTTTTATATCCTGTTTTGCAATTTCATCTAAAACCGATATTAATTGTGAATAATCTGGCTGAAGGGAATTATTGATTGGAGTTCCAACTGTTATTACAATTATATCAGAATTTTTAATTACCATCGAAGTGTCTGTAGTCGGTATGAGATTTTTATTTGAAACGGTTTCTTTAATAAAATCTTCTAAATGTACATCCTTGAACGGCGCTTTTCCAGAAAGAATCTTCTCTATATGACTTTTATTGATATCAGCACCAAGAACTTTTATTCCATGATGTGCAAAAGTAGCTGCAAAAGGCAGGCCAACTCTTCCTAAGCCTAGAACACCCAATGTAAATTTATTGTTCTTAACTTTATCTAAAAGTTCTTGTATCATACGCTAAATAATGTTAAATCAAAGACTTTAAATATCAGATAGAAATAACTCGTGATCAGGAATTAAGTTTCACAATATTTTATGATACTCTAGCTTATAAGATGTCTTCCACTGAGCAATGCCATGCTACGTTTTTTTCTCTCTGTCAATATATTGTCGATATCTTTGAAGGGCGCAAAATATGAACGCAAAACAGTCTTGGTTGTTTTTTCCTGAATGCTTGTTAGCAATGTTAATAACAATCCAGGTACCCTTTTGAAAAAACTAATTGGGGAATCGTTATACAAAATTGCTTTCATACGCCCATAATTAAGAAGAAATTGTCTATTTGGATTTTGTGGACTTGAATCAGCGCCACCTATATGCGATATAATACTTTTTCTGGTCTCTATAATCCTGTAACCAGCATTGATTATTCTGTATTGCCAATCCACCTCTTCTCCTCCAATCGGGTTGAAGTTTTTTTCATCGTAGTAACCGACCCTGCCTAAAATTTCCCTCTTAAAAATCATTCCCTGACTACAGACCGCATCCCTGTACCTAAATTTGTTCTCAGGTTTGATTTTATCCATTAAATGTGGTTCACACAACGTTATGCCTACACAAGCTATATTATCGCTGGATTCTAGATGATCTATGCATGGTTCCAGCCAATTTTTAGTAACGACAGTATCGTTGCCTAGTGTTGCAATAAAACGTCCTTTCGCAATCCTGAAACCTTTATTCGTAGAAACAGGAACACCCAGATTGGTTTTATTTTCTATTAATTTGACCCATTTAAATTCCCTTTTAAGCATTTCCACACTCCCATCTTTACTCATGTTATCCACTACTATGGCTTCATATGGTATTTTTGTGTACCTCTTTATGGCTTTCAGGCAATTGGATAAATGGGATTTCCCATTCCAATTCAACACTACTATCGAAACTTCCGGCTTCCCCATATCTACCAATATAGCTATTTTATGTAATCTTTAAAAATATTAGTAATGTATGATTAGATTATCTTGCCTACTATGTTGATTTTATGTCGATATCTATTGTAATCCCATTTCATAATGAAGAAAAGAACGTCTCAACTACAATTTCTAAACTTTATACTTTTTTCAAATCCAACAAGTTGGCAGGCGAAATAATAGCCATCAATGACAGAAGCACCGATGAAACTGGTAAAACCCTTGATTCTCTTTCAAAGAAATATAAAATAGTAAAGGCGTTGCATAGAAAAGGAGACGCTGATAGTGTAGAGGTCGGTTATGCAATTCGGGATGGTATAAAGGCAGCTAAGTCAGACATAATTACAATAATGATGGGTGATCTTTCAGATAATCCTAATGATATTTTAAAAATGGTCAAAAAAATTGAGGAAGGCTTCGATATAGTATGTGGCTCTAGGTTCATCAAAGGGTCTAAACTTGTAAATTACCCTTTACTGAAGTATATCATGGTCAGAATTTACAATTCAATGTTTTCATTCATCTTCGGATTAAAATTAAAAGATTTTTCAAATGCGTTTAAATCTTATAGGAGAAATGTTTTCGATAAAGTTGAATTGGAGTCTAAAGAATTCGAGATTACGGCAGAAATGTTGCTTAAAGCACATATTTATGGCTATAAAATAGCAGAAATACCTGTCAGTTGGGTTAATAGAAAAAGCGGCGAGTCTAAGCTTGGAACTTTTAATTTTTCTTTTGAATTTCTGTTCCTAAAGTTGCCAAGGATAGGCTTAAGATACGGTTTTGTGGCTCTGAAACTTTATTCCATCTACTTAATAAGCCGGCTAACCAAAATTTTTGGTTAAGTGGTTTGGTGCAATCAGTACTAATTTTAGCTACTCAATTCAAGCCAAACATTGGCGGTATACAGACTTATCTAGATGATTTTACCAAATTTTTATTAAAGAGCGAATATTCCTTTAAAGTATTAACATTCAAACCAAATCACATAAGCCGGCTTTTTAAAACAGAAGCTGGTACACACAAGTATACAGATAATCCAAAAATAGATATAACTAGGATTGGTTTCTTCGATTTTGGTATAACCACATTATTTCCAATTAGAACTGTTATAGAATTTTTCCTCATTTCCAATCTTTTACTCTATTCCCTTTGGTTTATGATTCGCAATTATAAAAAATATAAGATAATTCATGCAAATGACTACGTTACTGCTGCTGTAGCGTTTGTATTATCTAGAATATTTGGCAAAAAATGGGCAATGTCGCATCACAGCATATTTCCATACTTCAAGAAAAGTCTAAGACGCGAGATAGGAGGAGCAATTTTAAACCATGCAGATGTAATTTTCGCAAACTCAGAGACAGTAAAAAAACAATTGGAACTAGGTTTGGGAAAGAATAGGCCTCCTGTGATTGTAGCTCATTATTGGATAGATTATAATTTCTTCAGGCCTAAAGACAAGATTGAAGCGAGAAAAGCATTAGGTCTTCCAACTAACACATTTATCGTAATGTTTTTAGGCAGATTGGAGATAGCCAAGGGTGTTGGGGAATTTATCAAAGCATCCAAAATGACTGGTAAAGATACGTTATTTGCAATAACTGGTCCGGGCGAGGAGCATAATTTAGTGAGACAGAGTGTTTGGGAGCGGTTGAAATATATTGGAATAAAAAAAGGAGAAGATTTAATCGATTGTTATAATGCCGCTGATGTGTGCTGTTTTCCCACAGTTGCTATAGAAGCGTTTGGCAGAGTAACTATCGAGGCCTTGGCATGCGGCACACCAGTTATTGTATCAACCACCGCAACCCGCGAACTTATAGACGATTCTGTTGGATTAAGGACAAAACCAATAGCAGAAAGCATTTCTAAATCTATAATAACTTTTCGTGAAAAATTTGGCAATCGGGACATGACAAAAATATGTAGGAATTTTGTAATGAAAAATTATAATGAAGACAATGCTTCAGTTATCATACGTGAATACGAAAGGCTTATGGAAGGCTAAAGTATGTTTATATTCTTAACCTACTAAGGAGAGACATATGAATTTCGAAGGCAAAAAATTGCTGGTCATAGCACCCCATCCAGACGACGAAATATTGGGCTGTGGAGGATTGATTGGGAGAGTAAAAAAAGAAGGTGGTAAAGTATACGTCATGATAGCTACTGTCGGCAATACAGAACTTTATGGCGGCAATAGCGATTTGGATACAAGGATAAAAGAAACTGAAGAAGTGATGAAGTTCATTAAAGCAGACGGTTATGAAATATGCTATCCTGATGACGAACACCACCTGAAGCTCGATCGAGTGCCTCAGAAGACGCTGATAGACTTGATAGAAACTGGAAGTAAGGTCTCTTTGAACAAGGTTAAACCTGACATAGTTGCTTTGCCTTTTTTCGGTTCGTCCAACCAGGACCACAGAGCGATTGCTCAAGCATCTTTGACAGCATGCAGACCAAGACCGCATGACCTGAAGACTTTTCAAAGTTTGGCATTAACTTACGAAGACCCATTGCAAAATCATTTGTTGGAACATTTCAGACCCAATTTTTATGTTGATATAAAAGATACGCTTGGAGCCAAGTGCAAGGCCTTGTCTTTATACAAATCTCAAGTACGAGGCTCTCTGCATCAATGCAGTCCTGAAACAATAACAATAAAGGCGCAGAGCAGGGGAAGGGAAGTGGCAATTGATGTAGCAGAGGCTTTCATGCTGTACAGATTTTTAATCTAAATAATTTGGTGTTGAAATGAAAATTTTTGTAACTGGCGGTGGAGGATTTATCGGCAGTAATTTAATTTCATCTATCGGAGACGAACACGAGATAATATGTTTTGGACATGGTAATTATTATCAAATGCTTCAAAAAACTTTCGGCAAAAATGTTAAACTTGTGGATGGAGAAATTACCAATAATAAACAAGTCAGCAAAGAAATGAAAGATGCGGATGCTGTAGTTCATTTTGCAGGTCCGGCTGGAAATAATATGTGCATGAAAGACCCTGCGAGAGCAACGTTGTCGCATGCTGTAGGCACGCATATTGTTTTGACTGAGGCGATTAACAATGGAGTTGAGAGGTTTCTTTTTGCGTCAACCCAGTCGGTTTATACAACTTATAAAAAAAGACCAATGCCATTTACCGAGGATATGTCTTTGGAACCGGATGATTTATACGGCGCTTTGAAAACGATGGCAGAATACGAGATACGTGATTCAGACATTAATTACACAATTTTGAGATTTGCAAATGTTTATGGTTACGGCAATGGTTTGTTTGTAGAAAAAACAGGTGGTGCTATAGGCAATTTTATCAAAGCTGCACTTACTGGTTCTGAACTTTCAATCTATGGAACAGGCGAGCAAGGAATAGACTATGTTAGTATAAAAGATGTTTGCAATGCTGTGAAAGCAGTGATTGGAAATTCTTCGATAAGAAATGAAATTTTTAACGTAGGTAGTGGCAGGTTGATAACCATAGCCCAGCTGGCAAATAAAGTTGCCGATTTAACGAAAAATAAATTGAAGGCTAACTTAAAGATAAAAAATCTGCCGGCGCCCGAAGGAAGCATTTGGCCTGACAGGCTTATGTCAATTGAGAGGATAAACAAAAAAATTGATTGGGAGCCGGCTATTTCACTCGACGACGGCATTTCGGAAATTCTTAGCAAATCAGGTGCGATGAGATGAAAGTGCCAGCAGCAAGACCATTTTTTCCAGAGCAGGAGATTAAAAATATTCTTTCAGATATCGAAGTGAGCTTAAGAGACGGCAGCCTGACGTTAGGGCCGAGCATCAAAAAATTCGAGCAGATGTTTGCCGGATACATTGGTGTGAAACATGCAATAGCAGTCAACTCTGGCACTGCATCGCTTGAAATAGCACTTAGATACTTCGATGTAAAGGACAAGGAAGTTGTAGTTCCTACAAACAGTTTTGTGGCGTCGGCAAATGCTGTGCATTTTGCAGGAGGAAGGCCTGTGCTTGCCGACATAAGAGAAGATACTTTATGCTTGGATCCGGAAGATTTGAAAGAAAAGATAACTGATAAAACTAAAGGCGTGATGGTTGTACATTTAGCCGGATTGATACCCCCGCAGATGAAGGAGATAATTGAGATTTGCGAGGACAACAAACTTTTCCTGATGGAAGACGCAGCCCAGGCTCACGGCGCTTCTGTAGACGGTAGGAAAGCAGGAAGCTTATCAGGTGCTGGCAGTTTTTCGTTCTTCCCAACAAAGCCAATGACAACTGGCGAAGGCGGAATGATAACTACTGACGACAGCAATCTTGATGCGTTTGCGAGAAGCTTGAGGCATCATGGGATAGAAGGAAGGGACAACTATCCGAGGTTTGGCTATAATTGGAGGATGAGCAGCATAAATGCAATCATAGGCATACATCAGCTTGACCATTTGGATTCATTCGTCAAGGAAAGAAACGAAGTTGCAAAAAAATATACGGAAAAGTTATCTGGTTTGGATGGTGTAACCACAATACCAGTGCCGTCGAATATAGTCCACAGCTATTACAAGTATCCAGTAATTCTCCCGTTCGATACTTTTGAACTTCAGAAGACATTGAAAGAAAAGTATGAAATAGAAACAAGCTTTTTATATTATCCCCCAATACATCTGCAGCCATTGTATCAGAATTATTTCGGGTACAAGCCAGGAATGCTGCCTGTGGCTGAGGATGTGTTGAAGCGCATGATATGCCTTCCAATGTTTGTCGGCATAACTGATGAGCAAATTAGTTATGTTGTTGAAGCATTGACTGGGGAAATGCCGGTGTAGCTCAATTGTCAGAGCACTTGCCTTGTACGCAAGCGGTTGCTTGTTAAAATCAAGCCGCCGGCTCTATTAAGTGATGATATGATAATTGCAGGCCATCAAGCGCAGTATCTTCCGGGAATGAGGTTCTTCGCTAAAGTTTTAGCCTGTGATAAGTTCATCCTGGTGGATCATGTCCAGTTCGTAAAGAAAGAGTGGCAGAACAGGAACAGGATAAAGACTAAAGACGGGCCTATGTGGCTGACTGTGCCTGTGCTGGTTAAGGGAAAGTTTGATCAAAGAATTAATGAAGTAGAAATTGATAATAAATCCGATTGGCAAAGGACGCACTGGCGCTCTATTGAGCTGAATTATAAAAAGGCACCGTATTTCATTGAATACAAACAGTTTTTTGAAGATGTTTACAAAAAAAAATGGGAAAAACTTATCGATTTGAGTGCTGAGATAATCAATTTCTTGTTGAATGCGCTTGGAGTAGATAAGGAGATGGTCTTAAGTTCTTCATTGAATCTTGCAGGCAAAGGTACAGATTTACTGATTGAGATGTGCAAAAAACTGAATGCAGATACTTATTTGTCTGGTGAGCAATCTAAAACCTATGTTGATTTATCAAAATTCAAAGAAAATAATTTGAAGCATGTTTTCATGAAGTTCAATTATCCGACTTACAAACAGCAGTTTGATAATTTTATTCCTAACCTTTCAATTATTGATGCATTATTTAATTGCGGAAATGAAGAAACTAGGAAGATGCTAGAAGCTAATAGAGAATTTGAGAAATCTTAACTTTTAAAATTTCTTTTTTCCAGTCTTTTTAAAAATAGTAAATCTTTTCCAATATAAAATACTGATAGCAATTACTGCAATTGCAAAAATTATTGTAAGACTAGTTGATGTAGATGGCAAAATAGCTGAACCAGTTGGTATAATAGGCTCTCTTGGAGTGGTTGGAATTGTAATGTTTTCTTCTGATTTTTTATATTCTTCAGGTACAGTTAGATTTCTAGCAGCCTCTTTTATAGCCTTTAAAGTTATACTTGCTTTTAATCCTGATATACTGTTCAACTTTATTTCCATGTCATAAAAACTATCATCTTCAAAATCATTTTTTTTAGTTTCATTTAAATTCAAAGTAACATTTATAGGAGTTGAACTTATTTCAAATGTCGCTGTAATAGAATTTATTTTTTTCAGAGTTATAGTATGTGTAATACCGCTGATAGCAAAAGTAGTTGGACTACCTAAAGTAATATCTGCTACCAAACCTTCCGAAATCAAGCTACCTGCGTAAGGTAGTATGCCACCTCCACCGCCCCCACCAAATCCACCAGAAGTGGTTCCGCCACCGCCAGTTGTGCCGCCATCTCCATCAGTACTCGTTGGATTAACAGTCAATATATTTGAAACTGAAGTAGTGGTGTAATTTGTAGTTTCGGTATTGTTACACACATAACTGTAAGAGCCTGCGGATAATGTTTGAATATCTGGATTTGAAACTTCTACATTATTTCTATAAAGTTTGACTGTTACTTTAGTTGTGTCTGCTGAGCATGAAACGGTAGTTTGAGTATCTTGATTTATAGTCCATTCGGGATTCGCCGTTAAAAATAATGAAGGTGTTTGTTTTGAGAAGTAAATACCATATAATGAAAAATGCGTTGTATTTACCCACACATAATTCTCTTCTGTGTTAACACCACCTTGAAAATCACTGCTTTGATTATTATAATCAATCCAAGTGCCGTTGTGATGATTATAGTAAACCATTAAATCAGTTTCATTGTAACCTGAAGGTATATCCGAATCATTATAGTATATTTTAATTAATGCCCGCGATAAGCTGTCATTTATATTTGAACTTGAATCAATTTCAACATATTTACCTAAAGCTTGTATAGGAAAACCAATAGATTTAGGATTTTGATTATAGAGTGTGATTGCAATTATACCACTAGAGACATTCTGGTTTGTTGTTATTAGTAAAGTTGTATCTGAACTTGTTAGTAAAGTTTCATCTAAAATAGATAAACTTGTTGCATTTAAGAAAGTTTGATTGTCAATTGTAGAAACTGATAGATTCACATAGTTGTTTATTATACCATCTGTAAAGTTCATAGTCGAATTTATGTTCGTTGAGATATTGTTTCCAGCGTTATCAAATACCAAAAAATCCAATGAGAGTATAGTACCGTCCGGAAATGGGCCGATTTTACTCATGAAAGGATTAACTGAGTCTCGACTTTTTAAATCGTAAAAAAAGTCACTGGTATACCAAGTGTCGCCTGATTTATTTTTTAGCTCGTTGAATATGGTCGCATTGAAAAATACTGTGCCATTAGGATAGTAATAAGTTGACTTCCAATATGCTTTGCCCACACCACTTTCGTCATCTGTTGCAGTAACACCCCATAGATATGGTAAATAAGATTTGATTATTCTAGGCGATGCAATTGCATTTTTAATTGTTGGAGGTTTTGGATCATTATTTGAATTTACTATCAAATACGAAATGTTTGTTGCATTCCAATTATTAGCTGTATCATTAGCGAAATAACGATATTGATATGTTCCTGGTTGTAATTTAGTTGAATATACCGAACTTACCATAGAACTATGTACATACGGGCTTCCGGGCTCTGTCACAATTCTCTTGTCATAAATCAATGAATGTATCGTAGCCATTGAAGTATTTCGTAAAGTGCCTGTAAAATTTTCCTCAATAAATTGAGTATCAATCATCGAATTCTCAACCCAAGCTATACCAGACTCAGTCCAGTTTATACCGAAATGTATTGTGACATTAGGGCTTACATTAAAGTTAGTTATGTTATTAGGATCGTACATAGAGGGCATTAACGGAATTTTCGGTATTATGTATTGTGGTGGTGTTCTATCTATGGTTAAGAAATTGTATCTTGAAGAATCGTTAAATGCACTTTGACCTACCCAATCAAAAATATCAAACCACCATTGTACAAAATGATTATCAGGATATGTAGAGATATTTAAAGTATAAGAACAAGTTTGATTTATACCAGATTGACAATATGTTAGATTAGCTATATGTAGAATTCTAATTTCATCTTGAAAACCATAGTAATATAAACTTTTTCTTGTGTATGAGAAAAATATTACACTGGGATAAAGGTTAGCTTCGGAATACCTGACTGTAAAAGTTATATTTCCTGAACCCGTTGTGTAACTGCCATTTATAGGAGTATATCCAATTATTATCGGTTTTGTTATATCAAACGTTATATTTCGTTCATCAGAACTGTTAACATTGTTTAAAATATCACTAACATAAACTCTATAATTATATGTACCTTCGTTATCAGTTTTATTAATGTAGCATATAGCGGATTTTTCTGAGTTAAGTTTTTCCATTGAAATATTTGTCCCGTTCCACTCAAGAATACAAGTATTTATATCAACTGTCGCATTTACGCTAACATTTATTTGAGTGTATGTCCTGTTGACAATTTTATTATGTGGATCTGATGGCGAGCTGAAGGTTATTTGTGGCAACATTGGAGTATCCCCATCCATACTAACTAATGGCAAGAAATCCCCATTATGCGGTGTTAGCGTATCTCCTAATCCATCTCCATCTAGATCTACTCCATTATAATTATTCCAAAAGTTTCCTCCTAAAAATGGTCCTCCAATAATATTTGCACCATCGGTTTTAGTTATATTCCAAAAATTATTGCTATTGTCGATAGCATTTCTAGTATTGTTGAAGAAGTTGTTATAGATTAAATTATTATTGGAATATGTTATATTTATGCCGATTACGTTATACCTAATTGTGTTAAAGTCTATGGTATTAGAATTAGATTGGCTCAAAAGAAGCCCAATGCTGTTATTGTTGACTTTATTGTTGATAACATTGCTATAAGAACTGGTAAACAGAGAGAGACCATAGTTGTTGTTATTAATTGTGTTGAAAGTTAGTGTGTTATAGTCAGAAAATGCTAAACTGATACCAAAACTATTATTATAAGCTGTGTTGTTGGTGAGGTTATTGTTATTGTTGATAGATAAGCTGAAGCCGATAGAATTATTATTAGCTGTGTTGCTATTAAATGTATTGTAGTCGGAAGATGAACCTACAAGGAAGCCATGGCGATTATTATTAGCTGTGTTGCTATTAAGAATGTTAAAGTCTGAAAAATATAAAAAACTACCTATTAAAGTGTTGTTATTAATTACATTGTTGGTCATAGAATTATTCGAAGACAAATTTAAATGAACACCATAATAGCTGCTGTTGTTGACTATATTGGATAACAAAGTATTGTTTTTAGAATAAACTAACTCAAACCCAACAATATTACCATACGCAGTGTTATTGACTAATCGACTACCAAGTATCGATTCAAAATATATACCATAATTAAAATTTTCAATTACGCAGTTCTTTATCGTGATATTTTCTATGTTTCTGACAATAATTCCTTCCTTGCCTGACGGTAAAGGCCATGATAGCCATGGTATATCCAATGTGCGATTACCAACTATTTTATGGTCTTGACAATCTAATGTAATATCAGAAGCTTCAATTTCTATACCATTCCCCAAACAGTTTACTAAATCGTTATCTAAGACCGTGTCAGATGTTATGATGTCACCGCAGGAAACATGTGAAGCATAAACATAACTGGTGAAGCTAGTAAGAACAAAAATAAACAATGCTGCAGTTAAAATAGGTTTCCAGCTAATTGATATACTGTGAAATGTCAACCATGGTAATTCCATTCAATCAACAAATATACCATAGCCACATAACATTTAAATCTATAGAAACTTGCGGGGTTTCTGATCTTGGTCGCACAATTAAATTTTCAGCAATTCCGGATGTTCCTTCCACCATTCAACTGTAAGCCTCAATCCATCTTTCAATGAAGTCTTAGGCTTCCACCCCAACTCTTTAATTGCCTTAGAGCAATCACCATAAGATCTTGATATGTCCTGGCTTCTTGTTGATTCCCAAACAGGCTTTACATTTGAACCGCAGGCCTCAATTATTTCATTGCAAAAATCGCCGATCCTAGTTTCCACACCAGAGCAAAGATGATACATTTCACCCTTCTCACCCTTCTCGACAATCGCCATGTAACCTTTCACTATATCCATAACGTAAGAATAATCTCTTGTCGGATTTGGGTTTCCAAGTTTCGGAGCTATACCCCTTAACACTTGTGATACTACTTTCGGAATAAAGAAATCACCCCGTTGACCAGGACCATATTTGTTGAATGCACGTGAGATTACTATGTCAAACCCTTGTGCTATCAAAGGTTTTATTACAAGTTCCGCAGCATATTTCGATGAAGAATAAATGTCAGCTGGATTAGGCGTGGTATCTTCTTTCAAAGGCAATTTATCTTCCGGCTGGTTGCCATATATATGACATGTACTAATGTGCAGCATCCTCTTGACATTACTTCTCATCGCAACCCAGGCAACATTAAAAGTCCCCATAATATTTACTTGCAATGTATTGGCCGGAACTTCTCTAGCTTCAACAACTGGAACTACAGCGGCAGAATGAAATACATAATCAACACCATCCATAGCCTTGATCAAACTTGTCAAATCTGTCACATCACCAATCGTTATACTCAACTCACTTTTAATTTCATTTAAATTTAGAAGCAGCCCACCCCTTTTGACAAACGCTTTAACATTAGCACCTTCTTCCAAAAGCGCCCTGCATAAATTAGAGCCAGTAAATCCGTTGGCGCCTGTAACCAATACACTTTTTCCTTTCCAAAATCCCATGCCACCACTTAAATTGTCTTAACATTATGATTTATAAGCTCTACCAGTGTATTTTTGAACTCCCTTTCAATTTTCCACCCCAACTCTTTCTTTGCTTTGGAATTGTCCCCAACCATTATCGGAATATCTTTTTTTCTCAGCTTTTTAGGGTCTGTTTCTATACGCATGCCATCCAGTCGGAATTCATTTATGATCTCGTTTATAAGATCCCGAATTTCATAGCCTTTACCGCTGCATAAATTATAAACCTCACCGTTACTACCCCTTTCTACAGCCAACAAATAGCCGTTTACAATATCCCTAACATCACTAAAATCCCTTGTAACATCGATATTTCCAAACGATAAAGTTTTAGTCAAGCCTTTTATTGCATTTGATATCTGCTGCACTATTTCCATTCCAATTACATCTTTATTGCATCTAGGTCCTTCATGGTGGAAAGCCCTTGTTACTACAATTGGCATGCCATATGCATTCGAATAAGACCTGCACAAACTATCGGCAGAAGCTTTTGAAATGCCGTACATCTCAAACGGCTTGATTTCTTGTTTTTCATTAACTGGAATCTCCTCAGGTTTCACATAACCGTATACATTCGATGAACTTGCAAAGTGTATTTTTATAATTTTACTATCGTATCTTCTAATCGCATCCATAAGGTTCATCGTTCCTGTAAAATTGAGCGAAAAAGTTTTGAAAGGTTCGTCATATCCTATTTTAGCCAGGGCTTGCGCGGCCAAATGGAAAACTATGTCAGGTTCGCTTTCTTTCAATGCATCAATCAAAGAATCCTCATTTAGCACATCGCCATTTAGCAGAGTCATTTTGCCTTTCAAGTGCTTTACATTATCCAGAGAAGAACTCTCCCTTTTAAGACCAAAAACCCGCACACCATCTTTTCCCAGCAGCTTTTCAGCCAGCCAAGAGCCAGCAAATCCAGTAATTCCTGTTATCATTATTCTCTTGTCATTCCAGAAATCCGATGACATCAATAGAATAGTGTTCTATAAATGTTTAAGTCCGTATCGTTCGTTATAAATTTATGCTAAAGGGCGAAGCCATAGAAAGCATAAGCCGAATAGTCATGGAGTATTTCAAAGCTCAAAAATTCGAATTCATACCAGGCAAAACTAAAATTCCTTTGCAATGGCCTAGTTATGGATACGAAGAAGTCAATGAAGCTATAGAATCGCTTTTGTCAACATGGGTAACCATGGGTAAAAAAGTTAACGCTTTTGAAAATATATTTGCCAATTATCTGGGTGCTAAATATGCAACGATGGTAAATTCAGGTTCTTCCGCAAACCTAGCAGTTCTAACAGCCTTGACAAACCCATCTTTAAGAGACAGAATTAAAAAAGGTGATGAAATAATCACACCTACAGTGACATGGGCGACAACCGTATACCCCATAGTTAATGTTGGGGCTAAACCTGTTTTCGTTGATGTTGGATTTGATTATAACATAGATGTAGATAAGATTGAATCATCGATTACCGAAAAAACCAGCGCAATAATGCCTGTCCACCTGCTTGGAAACCCATGTGATATAAAAAGAATTATGGAAATTGCTGAGGAACACGACCTTTTTGTTATAGAGGATAATTGCGAATCTTACGGGGCTGAAGTAGATGGCAGAAAAGTAGGGACCTTCGGAGACGTAGGGACTTCAAGTTTCTTCATATCGCATCACATAACAACAATAGAAGGTGGCATGGTCAATACAGACGACGAAGAGTTGTTCGAACTTCTGAAACAAATCAGGGTATTCGGATGGATTAGAGATTTAAAGGAAAGGGAAGCAATAGCAAAAAAATACAGCAACATAGACCCTCGATTTCTTTTCATAAACATGGGATTTAACTTACGGCCTACAGAAATACAAGGCGCTTTTGGGATGCATCAAATGAAAAAGCTCGATGATTTTATAAAAATAAGAAAAGACAATGCAGAGTATTGGAACAAAAGGCTTGAAGAATTTTCAGATTACTTAATTTTGCCAAAAGAACGCCTTGGCACAAGGCACGTGTGGTTTTGTTATCCAATAACTGTTAAACCCAGCGCACCATTTAAAAGAAAAGAATTGACAGACTTCTTAGAATCGCGGAAAATAGAAACAAGGCCAATACAGTCAGGAAATATGGTAGAGCAGCCAGTATCAGAGTTTTTAGATTACAAAGTATTTGGCGAATTGAAAAATTCAAAGATCATAATGACAAATTCATTTTTCTTTGGCAACCACCAGCGTATTGGGGAGACTGAGCGTGAATACGTCGCCGATTCTATAGAAGAATTCATAAAACAAAAGGTTAGAAGATGAATTTCCGTGGCAGGACGGCCATTGTAACAGGAGGCGCCGGATTCTTAGGTTCTCACCTTGTCGACAGATTACTAGAGTTGGGGGTAGATGTGACTGTCGTTGATATGTCAAATAAAAATTCTAGAAAATTAGCACATAACATAGATCGAATAGAATTTATCGATGCTGATATAAGCGATAGCGAAACCCTAGAAAAATTAGAACCTGCAGATTTTATTTTCCATCTTGCAGCTTATGCAGTCCCGACCTTATGCGAAAAAAATCCAGATATTGCATTTAAATCCAATGTATTGGGTACATACAATATCTTAAAATTTGCTTTAGAAACTTCAGCCAAGAAAACAATCTTTCCTTCGTCAGCACTTCTGTACGGGAAACACCCTAAATATCTGCCTATCGATGAGAAGCACCCAATAGAAATTAATTCTGTATACAACACAACAAAAAAATTCGGCGAAGACTTGTGCAACTATTTTATTGAAAACCATAAATTACCTGTTGTCTATTTTAGACTGTTCAATTCGTTCGGTCCTAGGCAAGATGCAGATTATTTCATACCAACTGTGATAGTGCAGGCATTAAAGCAAAAGAAAGTTGAAATTTGGAATGCAGAACCAACAAGGGATTTTACATTTGTAGCCGATACTGTTGATGCCTTTATCAAAGCAGCAGAATCCAATTTTATTGGAGGGCCTATAAACATAGGCTCTGGTCGCGAAATAGAAGTCGGTAAAATAGCAAGGATGATTGCTGAAAAACTTGGTGCTAAGTTAGTAATCTTAAATAAACCCGTTTCAGGGTCAATGCGACTTTCTTGCGATAATTCTTTAGGGAAAAAGACTATAGGATGGGAACCACACATAAAATTTGAAGACGGGCTTAACGCTTCTATCAAATGGTTCATGCAGAATAAAGACCTTTTTTAAGCATTACTGACTAATATTGAAAATATGATTTCTATAGTTTTGCCTACATACAATGAGAGGGAGAATATACTGAACTTAATTGAACATATAGAATCCGTTATAAAAAGAAATGGCTTGAAGTCAGAGTTAGTGGTAGTAGACGACAATTCTCCAGATGGTACTGCCGATGCTGTTAAGAAAGTAAACAAAAAATTCCGCAACATCAGAGTTCTTATTCGCAAAGAAAAGCTAGGCATAGGGTCTGCGCACATGTTTGGTTACAAAAAATCAAGAGGCGATATTGTGATTGCAATGGATACAGATTTGTCACATGACCCAGAATCAATTCCAACCATGTTAAAAAAGTTGGATGAGGGCTATGATGTAGTAGTCGGGTCGCGCCATATTAAGGGTTCTTATTATGAAAAGAAAAAATTTGAAACCAAAAAAAAATATCTGATTAGTAAATTTGGAAATATTCTCATTACAGTAATTTCACGCGTTCCAATTCACGATTTTACCAACGGATACAGAGCTATACGAAAAAAAGTCATTGATGGTATTGAAACCGAGTCTACAAGCAATTCGTTCCTTATGGAATTTTTAATTAAAGCGCATAGGAAGGGGTTTAAGGTAACAGAAATTCCAGTTTCTTTTATAGATAGGAAATTAGGCAAGTCGAAGACTAAGGTGGGTATAGAAATTTTTAGGGTGTTTATGGATTTGCTAAAATATAGCAAATAAGTTCATCCCCTTTGCTTATTTAAAAATTGGAACAAAGTATCTGCAACGACCTCATTCCCTAATCGATTAAGGTGGGCATCTTTTCTAAAATATAGTTGTTTGTGCATTTTTGCCTGTATAGAAAAGTATTCTGTCATGTCGATGCAATCCAAATCTAATTCTACGCAAAAATTTCTCATTGATTTCATCTGATAGTTGTTTGTAAGATTGAAGTAGATTTCCTCCTTACTAGGAATTAAAATAATGATAAGTTTTATGTTGTTACTGACAGCTAATTTTTTAGCTCTTAGGACTGCCTCCTTCCCTAATTTCTCACCGATTTTTATTTCACCAGTAGCGTCTATATTATTTAAAAAAGAATATGGCTCGAAAACAAAACTTAAATTATTGTCATTATATTCAACTACTGCCATGTCATGTTTTATCTGTCCAAGCTTGCTCCATACAAACTTAGCTATAGCAACATTGTTAATTAAAAACTGCTTAAAATTGAAATAATCTAAACTTAGGTTTCTATATTCAAACCTATAATTTTCCAGATAGTCATTTCCTGTAAATTGCCATAAAACAACTTTTGGTTTTAAGCCCAATCCATATTTTTCCAGCATCCTTTCTTCTTGAATAAGGCCATAACTTCCAATGCCCATGTTAGCAATTTCCTTGCCAAGTTTCTTTTCAAGAATGTTTACCCACATGTCGCTAGCATCAACCGCTAGCCCAAATGTGTGCGAATCGCCTATAGCAATTGCATAAGGATTCTGTATTTTATCATCTCTCAATCCTATTCCTCTATAATCTATAGTCGTTACATGCACCGGAAGCCTATCGGCATTGTAAATAGTAATGTCTAAATTCGGCTTTACTACTTCCCCTAAATAGTCATCATTAATAAGAGCATCATCTTGAAAATTTTCTATATTAAAAACTCGAAAAACAAGTTCGAATGCTAACAGCATTAAAAAAATCACAGCAAATCTCTTAAGCAGATTCATTTCTTTCTACCCACAGTTATGAAATACCCTCCATCATTCGCAGTTGTGAATATCCATCTCAACTGGTTTATAATGTGTTTTGAAGTAAGGTTTATGTTGTCTTTATCAAACAAATTATCGGCATCTAAATTGAAATCATAAGCCAATTTTAATGTTGGTATAGAGTTTATGTATTCAACATCATTTTCTTTGAACCACCCTAAAACTTCCGATACAGTATGTGCAGTTTCATGCGGATGTTCAAACTGGTCGTTATACCACCCTCGAAATCTCTCTTTATCTTGAAAACTCAGTATCTGTTTTTTAAGAAATAGTTCTTTCATCTTTTCATTATTTCTTAGAATGGTGTGCAATAAAAACTTTCTAAGGTAAAGTGAAATTCTCCCGAATTTGTTATACAACCCTATTGCAACATACCCGCCTTTTTTGGACAATTTTAAAATATGCCTAAATCCTTCTTTCGCATTATGTGTGTGGTGCAATACTCCTAAACAAAGAACATAATCAAATTGTTCATTCAAATCCATTTTAAATATATCAGTTTTAATCAGTCTCAATGTGCTTAGATCAAGCTTCTCCTTCAATTGGTTTGCCTTAGCCAGTGATGTGTCAGATAAATCTGTACCAACAACATTTTCCCTGCCTAATGATAATAGTGCGGCTAATTGACCGGTCCCACATCCCACATCAACTATGCTTGCATCTTTCGGTATTATCCTATTTAAATATTTTGCGAATGGGAAAGCATATTTTAGCAAATCATCTTTTGTATTAAATCTATCCAACTCAAAGTCTGGAAACGGTGTCTTATCGTAGAATCCCTTTACGCTTTCTGTTGTCTTGTCCATGTTAAAACAACGCATATATCAGTGGTCCTAAGGCTGTTGATTGACCTACCATAAATAGAATTCCGAATGCAAACAATAAAATCACGAAAGGTATCAACCACCAATTTTTTGATTTCCACAGGTAACTTATCATTTCTCTCATTGTGTTTAGTTTGCCATAAAATGTACGCAAAAATCCTGTTATGCCCATATAATCACTCTTAACAATCAAGTATTAATTTATTTGGAATGTCTGACAACCCTATGCGGGTTGATACTTATCTAAAACCTCATCATAGAGATTTATATATCTTTTAACCACATTTTCTATGGAAAAATTCTTTTCAATAAATTTCACAGCATTCTTGCTTATTTTCTTCCCTAATTTTTCGTCGTCTAGTAAAGTTAAAATACCATCTGCAATACTCTTTTCATCCGCAGGCTTAGATAGGATGGCAATGTCTTTAGGGGGAACATTGATTTCTCCTGGAAGGCATTCAATCTCCGTTAAAACGTTCGGCGTTCCAGATGCCAGAGATTCCAGAGCTGTTATACTGCCAGGATGGGTGAAGATGAACGAATCAACAATTATATCTACCGCCTTATAGTGCTTTGGCATTTCCTTTTGTGGTATCCATCCTTCAAATTTGACTTTGTCAGCTAACCCCAGCCGATTTGTTAAATTAACTAATTTATTGTACATTCTACCGTCACCGCCAACAACCAACTTGAAATCTTGGAATTCATTCGCAACCAATTTCATAGCTTTAATTATGTGTGCCATTCCCAATGCGTTAGTTAGATACATTGGTTTTGCAGTGAAAATTATCTTTTCCGCTCCCGCCAATTTGTCTCTTACAAAACTGCCATCTACATTAGGATTAAACATCTTAGTATCAACAGCGCCAGGGATAACCATGGATTTGTTTTCATTTACACCCCACTTCAAGAAGTACTTTTCTAGAACATACCTACCCCAAGATACAAGCACGTCATAACTAATTCTCGGCAATAATAATTTGTGAACTTCGAACAAGAATTTTGAATATGGACTGACATTCGAAACACCTTCTATCGTTACTATATGAGGCAGTCTATTGTCCTTTGCAAATTTACCAGCATATGGTGCCGGAAACAGATGTTCTGAGTGAACCAAATCAAAATTTTCTATTTTATGCACTCCTTTCAATATAGTAGAAACTTTCATCATAAATTCGAAAAAATCCGCAAAAATCGGCAGCTGGAAACCTACCCTATAGACAGACAAATTATCTTGGTGTTCTATGACATTTGTGCTATCTTTCCTCTTTGAGGTTATTACAACAACTTCAAAATCATTTTTCAGAAGCTCACTTACAAAACTGTTGCTATAAGATGCGGCTGCAGTTTCAGCTGGCGGGAAAGCATGTGTAAGAAAACAGATTTTCATTTCATCACTATTTAAAACCTACTTTTATTATAACTATTACTTATCTCAATCGATAAGCATAAAAAATAGAGTTATGTAATTATGTTCGCGTCTGTCATAATCCCCGTGTACAATGATGAAGAATATGTAGGTAGACTTCTGGATAGCTTGGCAAAACAGACTGTGAAGAATTTTGAAACCATAGTTATTGATGATAAGTCTGCCGATAAGACTGGTGAAATTGTCAACAGATACAGGAAAAAACTCAAATTGAAGATACTAACTTCTGGAAAGCACAACCAATCATATTCAAGGAATCTTGGAATAAAAATAGCCAAAGGAGATGTACTGATAAATTTGGATTCCGATTGCCATGTGAATGAAACTTTTGTAGAAGGTGTTATAGAGGCTTTCAAAAATGACGATATAGAAGGACTTAGAGTTGGCGAGAGATTTGCTATGGATTTTTTGCTTGAACGCGTAGATCAACTAAGGACAATGTCAAAATATGGAGGGTATGCTCAAACTGTCCGGGTTTTCAAGAAGGGCTATTCTTATGATGACGATTTGGTTTGTTTTGGTGACGACTTTGTTATTCACAGGAAAATTAAAGGCAAGATAGGATATACAAAAAGATCAATGATCTTCAGCCACAGGTTTCATTCTTGGGCTGATATAGTTAAGTCTTGGAAGCGATATCCAAGCGGTTTTGTATATTACCGAAAATATGATAATGTTTTGAAAGGTTTCATCCCGCTATTCTTCCCGTTTGTATCTCCATTCATTGCAATACATCGGCTGATAAAATTCAGAGACCCAGCAGCCCTGCTAATTCCGGTATATGATACAGTCAGAAGTGCAGCCTATTTGTATGGCATGATAACTAATCCCATGCAGATAATCAAAGGAAGCAAATGATTATTTTCTATAAATGTTTTCTATTTTATTTGAAAGCAAATCCCAGTCAAACCTTTTAGCAGACGATTTGGCACTAGCGCCTATTTTTTTCTGCAAACTACGATTTTCCAAAATTTTAACAACTAAATCAGCAACCTTTTCATATTTATCAAAATTTACTATGTAGCCATCATTTCCATCACTCACGATTTCATGCATAGTTTTTATATCGTTCACTATGACTGGCATACCAGTTGACATCGCCTCAACCACACTAGTCCCAAATCCTTCATAAGCAGAAGATAGGAGGAACAAATTGGCTTTCGAATAGTATTTGTAATGGTCTTCAATACCACTTACGAAACTAACATTCTCATTCAGCTTCAGTTTTTTAACCAGCAGCAGCAGTTTTCTTTTCTCACCCCAATCCTCCCCAACCATCAAAAGTTTTACGCCAATTATCCTTTTCTTCGCCTTAGCTATCACATGCAACATTTTATCCAGTCTTTTATTCTCAGAGAATCTTCCTACATACAAAACAGTATTTGTAGATTTAGTTCCAGGCAATTTGCTTAATTCCTTCCAATCAACACCCGGACAAATTACCTCAATTTTATTCCGGTTACATATTTTAGAAAACAGCCTCTCATCTTTTTTGCTAGTTGCAATCACATAGTCTGCTTGCTTGAGAGCCTTTTTAGTGAATGACTTGAAGTAGATTTTTTTCAGAAAATCCATGTGTGTAGTATGGAATATCCCGCCGTGAGTACTTACAATCACTTTAACGTTCTTCTTGTTTTTGATGACCGGTATGATATCTGTAAAGTAACCTATTGAATGTATGTGCAAAACATCGTAATTCAAATCTAATATCAGTCTAAGAGCTTCCGGCGAAAAATTATATCTCATGACCAATTTGAAAGGTACGCGATGGACATTCAATTTCCCTATCTTCTCAAATTTTCTTAACTTCTCACCATTTCTAAGTCTATCGCTAGTCAGTATAGACACTTCGTGGCCTTTCTTTACCTGCCTTTCTGCGAGTTCACTAACATACGTTTCTATGCCACCTACTGCCGGATAAAAATTCGGTGTCAAATGTACAATGTGCATATGTTTCACAAATCTTTATGGTTCTATTTTTAAATTAATACTACTTATGGCTATCAAAGGCGCAAGCATAATTGTAGCAACCTATAACAGGGCATATCTACTCAAACAAGTACTGAATGCATTATTGAAGCAGAAGACCAAATACAGTTATGAAATTATAGTCGTGAACGATAATTCAAAGGATCGAACCGAAGATGTTCTAAACCAGTATAGGAACGACCGAAGGATAAGGATAATAAGTCTGAAGAAAACGATGGGGCCTGCGGTAACTAGAAATGTCGGCTTTAAGGCAGCCAAGTATCCTGTTGCGATAGTGATGGATGATGATTGCATAGCAGGTGATAATTGGCTTAACAGCATGATGAAACCTTTTTCTGACAAAAAAGTTGGTGTAAGTTCACACTACTATGTAAAGGTGAATGGCGAATACTTCTATGGTGGTACTAGTACTGCATACCTGGCTGAAGCAGTCAAAGCAGCTGGCTATTTTGATTATAGGTTTACAGCACTGCCAATAAACTTCACTTTTAGAGAAGATACAGATTTGGTTTTGAGAATAAAGGAAATGGGTTACAAAGTTGCATATGCCAAGGGCGCTAACTTCCTCCACGTGCACAAACTTCCTACTAAATTGAGGGATAAAGTAAAATATTTACTAACAAGGATTTGGATACACCAAGCTGATGTTCTGTTATATAAAAAACATCCAGACAAAGCAAAAATTCTTTTAGGAGTGAATGCTGGATTTTTTATACCACCATTATCTGATTACAAGAAAGCAACAGGCTTGTGGGAGGGGGCTACATTGTCAGTTTCAAGCCCCCAAGGTGTAGCGTTCATTCGTGGAGGAAATCTTTTATCCACATTTCTTGTGATGACTATTGGAATCGCCTACGTGTTTTTTATGAAACTGGTTAGATTGTATGGTAGTATACGATATGGGAAGTTGCTTTTGTAACTAAAAGTAATTAATTATTGTGCCAATTAATAACCAAAATTTTATTAATCCTAGACATTGGAGTGAAATAAATGTTCTCAAATAAATTTTTCATACTTCGGCATGGATGGGCAAACAGATATTATTGGTTCGCTGTAATAGAAAATGTTGACCCGTCTACACCACCATTTGAAGAGATGATTAAAAAGGGTAAGTTTACATTTTCAAAGCAAAGTGGTACTACACCAGCCGATATGCATGGTAGCACAATGGCTATTGACTTTTATTCACAAAGATTTGTTAATTTCCTTAAAAAAGTAGGTATTAGAAACTTTTCTGTATATAAGTTGAAGTTTGTTCCGGAAATGAGCAAAATTGGAAACTATTATTATCTTGAACTTAAAGACGAATTGCCAGCAAAAAGGACTTTTTATACCAAGATCCTCTCGCATGTAAATTTCTACTTGAAGGATTGGAAAGGTCAAGACATTTTCGCAATAGAAGGAACTAAGATGATTATCGTTACTGAAAAATTAAGGAAGTTAATTGAAAAGGAGAAACTGAAAAATGTTGAATTTGAAGAGATTAAGCCAGCATAAATATAATGTTTTATTTGCAACTTTGAGCACAATATGTTTAGCACTCTTACCATCAGTTCATGCATTCGACTACGCACAAAATTATGACGACAATTACTATATCAACTTCCTACTCCTAAAACTCGAAGGTCTAGTAAACTACGAAAACAGCTCTACATACTTCAAAGCAATAATGACAGTAGATTTAGACAACGATTCGTATTCAATAAAGTTCCCTTATATCCAAACTCAATCTTTTGATTTGCCTACTAAGAATTACACCTACATATTTGACGGGACTGCGCCTGAGATAATAAAAGTTTCCCAAAGGACTAGTGCGAACAAGACATATGATGCGTATTTCTATTACGATGGGCTTGCCAATTTTATTCAATTTAAAAGACCTGCAGACGGGAGCCAGCAGATTGTCAAGAATCTTTTCTATGACGGATTGGGCAGAGTTGCAAGTGAGCAGAATCCTTATTTTGATTCATTTTCCACTGGATTGAGCACACCATCGACTGCAGTCAATTCCACTAACTACACGTTTGATGCACTTGGAAGAGTTACTTTTGTGAGAAATCCAGACGGTACAAACAAGACAATTAACTTTAACCATAGAATTATCACTGCATACGACGAGAACGGACATAGAAAAGCTTACGTGCTGGATGGTTACGACAGAATACAAAACGTTCTTGAGTATAACAACGACCCTGTATTGAAAGTAACTTCGGAAGAAGTTTACAACACTTCTTATGAATATGATGAGATTTCATTTAAGAACGAATTCCACGACCTTTTCAGTCTCGTCAATATAAATTTTAAAGTTTTCAAAAACAGTTTCTCTGCCAAGCAGATTGAAAGAGGTACTAAGCTCGCCGGAGAAGGCGACCCTAGATTCAATTTCCTTATCAGCAATAATCATTCTGACAGTATGGATGTATCCTATGAGTTTTGCGGAGGCTCCCTGAAAGATTCGTTTTTCACCAGTTTCAACGTCCAGCCCAAGAAGCCTGCCAAGACTGCTTTGGAAGATGGAAATGGAAGCTCCAGAGTCTACTATAGCAGATGTGTTGATTTTCTTACCATTCTTGGCGATAACAACTGGAATTATGGGATAATAAGAGCCGCGGAAAACTTGATAAGAAAACCTCATAGAATACTCAGCTCTTCATCTTTCCTCGGAACTTTCATTAACATTACTTCAGTCAATTCAATGCCCTTCTTCTTAAGAGCTAGTTCTACCTCTGATACAGAATCCCCAGCAGCTACAATACCATCTTTGGTTAAGGCGACCCATTTGCCACTGTATTTTTCTACATCTTTGGGGTGCGATGACATCCATTCTAATTCTTGCATACAATCCACGTCTCCTATATCTAATTTGTCCTTATTTAAAGATAATAGTTTTTACAATGACCTTGATCTCGGCAACTGGACTTATCAATACGATTTAGTTGGAAATTTGATTAAGCAGATGCAGAATGGCGGGGGCAATCTTGTTGGCGGTGATGGCTACTATAGAGAATATGACGGGCTTAACCAGTTAATAAAAATCCGAAATGGTACATCAACCTCTCCTATTGTTGAGAATTACACTTACGATCCTTTCGGTCAGAGGATTAAAATTGTTAGGAATGAAATGGAGGTGTTATAAATTAATCAAGAAACTGACAATAAACTAATAAAGTCTTTTGTATATCCTACCTCGATGATCAAAAACTTGAATCTTGATAATTTTATTTTGAAAATCAACCGAAGCGATAGCCCTGTAATCGCCGATTCTCAGCTTGTAAAAGCCTTTTCTCTCAAAGTGTTCGAGGAAGTGGAAGGGATTTTCCTTAACCATGTCTATTCGTTTGACAACTCTTTCTCGGATATGCACAGGGAGATCCTCAAGATTCTTAAGAGCTTTATCGTACCATTCTATTTGCCAGGTCATTTCATCCGTTTCTTTGCATCTTCGTGGGAAATATATTTTCCTTTAGGTGCATGTCTGGCTTCTTCCAAATCTCCCAGCACTTCTTCCCTAACTTCACCTTCATTTTCGAGAATAACCAGTATCTTGTTTACGTTTGACTTTATTTCTTCGATTTCTGCATGCAAGGTCTCCAGTTTTACCATATCTGATTATTGCCGCGACAAACTTATAAAGATTGCAAGGAATGACACTGCCAACACCACAGTCTACACTCCGTTCAAAGAGTTGATGAGGATTGTTTTAGGAGGTTTTTATGAAAATTAAATTATTGTTCTTCATTTTGACTTTCTTAGCACTTATTCCACAACTAGTAATGGCTGCTACACAAGACCTTACATATGATAGCCCAACCAACCAAATAAACATATCCTACGATGTATTAAACAGAATTCTAACTAAAAACGCAACTTCCATGAACATAACTTAAGGATATACTGAACATAGATATAGAACAAAAATAGATAACAATTAAATCTTATCTTTCAGAACCTTCAAAAGATATTGATGAAAATAGGAATAGCCTGTAGCCCAGGCGGACATTTAACAGAAGCCTTGCAAATGCTACCTATTTTGAACAAGCATCAAATTTTCTTTTATACAATTGATCTAGAGCACACCAGAAAAAGCCTGAAAAAACATAAAAGATACTTGATACAAAATCCCATCAGAAACCCCATTAAGTACCTTTCAGTTATTTTTTCTTCCCTATCGGTCTTGCTTAAAGAAAAACCAAAAGTTATAATTTCGTTTGGAGCAGGACCAACAGTTCCTATAGCATTGCTAGGCAAACTTCTATTTGGGAGCAAGTTGATTTACGTCGAATGTGCAGCACAAGTCTACGAGCCATCCCTTTCAGGCAAAATTCTCTATCCATTTGCTGATTTGTTTTTTGTCCAATGGAAATATCTAAAAGAAAAATACGGGGATAAAGCCATTTATGGGGGTTTGTTGGTATGATTCTAGTAGCCACAGGCACTCACCCACAACAATTCAACAGACTTATAGAAGCAGTTGATAATCTGGTAGAAAACAGCGATATAGATGAAAACGTTGTAATGCAAATCGGTTATTCGAACTACATCCCAAAGAATGCTAAGTGGTTTAGATTTACAGGCTATTGGGATATGTTGAAATTGATAAAAAACGCGTCTTTAGTCATCACACATGCTGGTATAGGTTCTGTTTTGCTTTCTGTTAGGTTGAATAAAAAAACTATAGTTGTTCCCAGAGTGAAGAAATTCGGCGAGCATACAAACGATCATCAGCTTGAAATTGTAAAAGAACTAGCCAATCAAAGGAAAATCATACCAGTTTACGATATATCAGAATTAGGCCTTGCAATAAGGAAGGCGAAATCTTTCAAACCCCCCAAATCTGAGAAAAGCAGTAAAATTTTAAATATAACCAGCAGATTTTTGAATCAATTATGAGCAGATGTTTATGCGAATATTGCAACTAGGAAAATACTATTATCCGCATATGGGCGGAATTGAGAATCACCTCTATATACTGTCAACAGAATTGGCTAAGCGAGGAAATGAAGTCACAGTCGCTGTTAGCAATGACAAACCAAAATTTTCCAAAGAAGTCATCTCAGGCGTTAAAGTTCTTAGATACCCATTGATTGCAAAAATAAAAAATGCGCCTATATCTTCATTCCCAATATTTGACACAAAACAATTTGATGTAGTCCATGTTCATTTGCCAAATCCTCTAGCATCTCTTCATGCACTTTTGAATCATACAAAAAATTTAGTCGTAACCTACCACAGCGATATAGTGAAGGAAGGAATTTTGCCGAAATTGGCAAACATTATTTACACAAAGACAATTTTATCAAAATTATTGAAGAGGGCTAAAGTTATCTTAGCAACAAGTCCAAATTGCGTTTCAGGTTCCAAAATTTTGCAAAAATACAAGCATAAGATAAAAGTAGTTCCATACGGAATTGATCTGGATTTATTTGAGTTGGATTCAAAATTATCAATAAAATTAAATAAATTGAAGAAAATTTATGATGGCAAGAAAGTTCTTTTGTTTGTAGGAAGATTGGTCCCTTACAAGGGTCTGAAATATCTTATACATTCAATGCAGGAAGTTATCAAGGAATTTGATGATGCTATGCTATTGATTGTTGGCGAGGGGATATTGAAACCAGAATTAGAAGGTCTTGCTAAGAAATTAAAATTGACTAACAACATTCAATTTTTACCTGAAGTTCATAACAAAGATTTAGCCCCTTACTATTGCCTTTCTGATATTTTTGTCTTGCCTTCTATATACAAGTCCGAAGCTTTTGGAATAGTTCAATTGGAAGCAATGGCATGCTCGAAGCCAGTGATATCAACAAATGTCCGTGGCAGTGGAATAAGTTTTGTTAACAAAAACAATGAAACTGGCATTGTTGTAGAGCCACGCAATTCTGAAGAACTTGCATCTGCAATAATAAAGCTTTTGAAAAATAAATCTCTGTGCAAGAAATTCGGAAACAATGGTATAATGCGTGTGAAAAATATATTCTCAAAAGAAATAATGGTCAAAAATATATTAGATATATACACTTCTATTTCAAAGCATCAGAAGGAATCTTGAATTTACTGCAAATCGTTTCTCTTGTCGAACAAATATAATTACAAACTTCATTTTTGTCTTCAGGCTGGTATTTATTATTTTTAATTACAGAAAATCTTTTAAAATCCCTTGCGACTTCAAAATCAACATTTCTATTTATGGACTCGATAAATTTGCTTTGCTTTTCTGTAAAACCAGCAGTCTCCTTATCCAAAACTATGTACTTCACACCAAACTTATGCATCAATTCATCCGGACTTCCTTCCAAGAACTCAATTACACACGGGCTTAAAACTTGATGGTCGAACTTTCCACTTTTGGCAATCTCGAATATGAAAGGCGATGCAGTTCCCAACCCAGTATTAACCAAAACATTCCCATATTTTTCTTCCCCGACAAATTGTGCAATCTCTCTCACATCAGGAAACCCATATACGAGACTATTTAATGTAAGTGCAAATTGAATTAATGACAAACCTGCAACAGCCAGCAGAAGTAGTTTCACATGTTTTTTATAAATTTTAAATAAGGCATAAGATGCAGGTATAACAAATGCCGGAAGGAAGTTCATTGTATACCTTTGATCCTTATTGTGCACTACAACCATTAACACATAAACTACAAAAATCCATGTTGCAAAAAATTCCCAATCCTTTCCCCTCCTTTTTAAGTAGACAAGCGCAGCTAAAAGCGTAATCGCTCCAACCGGCAACAAGAACTGGTAATTCACCAATGCCCTTAAGTAGTATGTCCAGCCTTCAGCCTGCATCCATGTGGGATCTAACGGGTCTGCTTCAAGATTTGCAGTCAACGGCAATAGTAAAAGGTTGGTTTTCCATAAGAACAGATAATAAGGCGAAAGCAAAATTGCTGCAATCAACACTGAAATTGCAGTATATCTGAGCAATTTTCTTTCAAAAATTAGGGAATAGAAAATGACAACAGGGAAAATAGTAATAGCCTGCCATTTTGTTAAAGTTGTTGCAGCCATCAGGACTGATAGAATCGCATAATTTTTTATTTCAGGCTTCTTGTTTTTGATAGAGTACAGCCATCTCATGGTTAGCGTGAAGAAAAGAAGGAATGGCAATTCTTGCATAGACAAAATTGACATGTTGATTACAATCGGTGATGTCATCAGTAGCAAAGCTGCGACTAAAGCAACATTTCTTTTTTTAGAGACAGCATAAGCAAATTCATAAATGGCAAAAAGCAGTGCTACAGAAGATAAAATTATAACTAATCTGCTAACTTGAAGCGATGCCCCAAAAATCAAATATGCTATCGAAAAGCCAATTTGTGGCAAAGGCGGATAGTGGAGCGAAATCTTAGGATAATAAGCTAGATAAGACATGGCATAGTCGTATATCTTCTGATATGATAACGTCGGATTTTTGATCCAGTCGGCAAAAAAATCCCTTAGGAAAAGCCCCACAAAAGAATGGGTTGATTCGTCTACATGGTGCGGATTGTTTATAGTCGTCAAGAGAGCTGTTGTATAAATTACTGCAAAAACCAGCAAGACTTTATCTAATTTAAATCCAATCATTAGTAATATTCTACCTAATTCATTTAAAAAAGTGACTGTATGAAACTAAGGAAACTGGCTTCAAATGCAACGTATCTAACGATGGACTGGATAGGAATAACCATACTCTCTTCTTTATTCTGGATTATTTCAGGTAAACTGTTGAGTTCTACAGAGCTTGGTGTTGTATCCACTGCGTTTAACTTCGCTTCCATACTCCAATTTTTCAGCAGTTTAGGAATAGGGGTAGCATTATCCAAGCTTATATCAGAATTTGCAGGTGGAAATAAAGAAGCCAAGCTTTCAGCCATCATCAGTCCGGCAATTAAATTGGTTTTAATTTCAAACCTTTTGTTAGCAGTTATCGTAATTGCTTTTTCCAGCAGTTTATCTCCAGTGCTTAAACTGACAACAGAAGTTATTTTAGTTGCTGTGGCACTTTCTGTATTCTTGTCAATCTCCAATCTAGCAGGTTACATAATTATCGGATTTCAAAATATGAGGAAATTGATGCTTACAAATCTGGTCTATCACTTAATTAAAGTAGCAATTTCAGTAGTTCTTGTTTTTCTAGGCTTCAGTTTTCTCGGCCCGTTATTTGGCATAACTTTAGCACTGTTATTTCTCATTACCTTAAGACTAGATAGCTTCAGGCTGTTCAAATTTAGTGTGAAATCTCAAGGCCACTATAAAGACATTTTAATATATTCGATTCCAGCTTTCTTTGGAGGAATAGCGTCATTGGTATTCAATAATGTTCCGTACATCACCCTTACAGCACTACAAGACTTATCCATTACTGGAATATTTACACCTGCGATGTTATTGGCGACACCATTATTTATTTTTCCCTCAATATTTTCATCATCACTATTTCCAATAATTTCCAATCTAAGTACCCAAGTTAAAAAAAGCAATGAACAGGCTTTATTACTAAACATAGTATTCAGATATGTTATTTTCCTGACATTACCACTGGCAATATTCCTGATACTTTTTTCCGACCAGTTGATTTTGCTTCTTTTCAAGCCAGAATATTTGCAAGCTGCCCAACTTTTAAAGATCCTTTCCATAGGAGCATTATTTCAAGGATTAAGCGGTATTTTCTTGAACACAATTTATGCCATGAAGCGACCAAAAATGCAGCAAAACATACTTATTCTGGGATCATTAACGTTCCTGCTCTTGTCTATGCCGTTTACTTATTACTTGGCGGCTACTGGCATGACGATAGCATACATTATAGCTACTTTTACACTTTTCATACTTAGCTACTTTTACGTTAAAAAATTAATTGATGTAAGTCTCTCTTATAGAATAATTTTTAAAATTTCAATAGCATCTATTTTGTTGATAACTTTTTTACTCTTTACTAAGCCCATTTTATCAAACATATACTCTTTATTATTGTTTTTACCTGGGCTTGCAATCTACTTCTTTTCATTACTGATCTTGAATTTCTATAACCATGCGGATTTGCGATTGGTCGACTTCCTCTCGTCTCGCGCCCCGAGATATTTAAAATCTCCCTTAAATTTTATCTACAGAATTATTCAGTCAAGATTAAAAAATGCCCCGTGATAAGAACGGCAAAGCCCCAAAAATAATTTGCACAAGTATCATTATGATTACAATCTGCCATTCTCTGAATTTCCCTAATTTCATTACTATATGTGTCAAAGAAAAAATTGACTTCCCATATCTCGATTTTATCGTACCATCCTTTTCAACTATACCCAAATCAGAGGCGTATTGGCCCAATCTATTTTTCGAATAAAATTTTAAGATGCCCTGTACGATGAATGGTGTCATGACAATGAGTCCTATCTTCTCCATGTTGCCGATAATTACGCCGGCAGCTATTAAAGAACCTAGCAAATATGTTAAACTATCTCCAGGCAGAATTTTTGCAGGATACCAATTATATCTTAAAAATGCCAGTAAAGAAATAGCACCTATAAAAAATAAGACTGAACTAAGAACATTTACAAATGCAAGAGCATACAACCCTAATGACAGCATATAAATCAGTCCCATCCCAGCTTCAAGCCCATTATAACCGCCCAACATATTGATCATATTCGACGCGCCAACTATACCAATCGGGACTATCAGTAAAGGATAAAATATTCCAAAATTAACATCTCCTAGAAATGGAAAAGACATCGTAGTTACACCAGCACTTATTGCCATTAAAGGAACAGCAGCTGGTAGTGTCAAAAGAGGTTTAACCCATCTAGGGAACCCCACTCTTATATCATAGCCTTCATTTGTTTTTACTTTCCTTGACTTCACATTCAAATCATCAAAAAATCCAACAAACATAGCTATTAGTATCGATGCCGTTACAGCCACCAGATTTAAAGTTGTCTGCCTATAAACAAAAGTCTGGATGCCTATGTAAACTAACAATCCAGCCAATACGCCTGCAGCCACTCCAATACCACCAGAACTAGGCAGCATCGGTTTTCGTGGCTTGTTTAAATCAAGCCCAACTACTCCAGACGCATATAAAAAGCGAATTAATTGAGGCATTATGAAAAAGGTACTTATAAATGCTACAGCCATCGATAGTAGTAAGCTAATGACCATGACATTAATTTACTGATAGTTAATAAATTACTTCTGGAACTATAATAATTTGCCAGCATTTCAAAAGGTTAAATATTAATAAAGTAATTTGTGATTTGTTATGTCAAGCATGAATGGAAAACTTAAAGAAGATTGCGATAAGCAGTTGAGGAACAAAACAATATTGGTGACTGGCGGTACAGGTAGCTTTGGTCATTACATTGTCAGGGAACTATTAAATTTCGATGTTAAAAAAATCATAGTTTTTAGCAGAGACGAAGATAAGCAATACAAAATGGAAATGGCTTATAAAGGCGGAAGAATAGAATTTGCAACTGGTGATGTTTTTAATATTAGCGAAGAAGACCAGATGACTATCAGACAGAATTGGAAAGGAGATAAACTTAATTTTGCTGTTGGTGATGTTCGGGATTTAGAGCGTTTGCGTGAGGTTGTGAAGGGCGTTGATATAATTTATCATGCCGCTGCTTTAAAGCAGGTACCATTTTCTGAATTTCATCCGATGGAAGCAGTAAAAACGAATGTCATTGGAGCTTTTAACATAAAGCTTGCAGCTATAGAGAATGATATAGACAAGGTTATAGCAATAAGTACGGATAAAGCGGTTAAGCCAGTTAACGCTATGGGCATGAGTAAAGCATTGCAGGAAAAGATTTTGCTTTCTGAGGGTGAAGTTGAGTACAATACTAAATTTATTTGTGTAAGATACGGCAATGTTCTAGGCAGTCGCGGCAGTGTAGTTCCCGTATTCAAAGAAAAAATTTTGCGAGGTGAACCTTTAGTTGTAACACATAAGGATATGACACGCTTTATGCTAACCCTCGACGATGCTGTACATCTAGTACTTCATGCGACTATTTATGGCAATGGAGGCGAAGTACTTGTTAAAAAAGCGCCAGCATTGAAAATATCAGAATTCTCAAATACTTTTGCTGAGGCATTAACTGGTAAAAAAGATTATCCAGCAAAAATCACTGGGATTAGGCCTGGTGAAAAGATAAACGAAGTTTTAGTTTCTGAGGATGAAATGTATAGGACGAAGGAAGAAGAAAATTTTTACATTATATATCCATATAATTATTATTTGAATATGAAGGTGGCTGGTAATTTAGATTTTTTCAAAAAATCAACGAATATATCCGAGTATACATCTGCAACTACAAAAATCTTGGATAGTGGCGAGATTTTAGCTCTCCTTAAAAAAACAGGATGGGTTTGAATACCTCCAATTAATTACAAGAAGATTTCACAATTTTTAAAATGGTCAAGGTTGTATTATGATGCTGATAATTGGGAGTTCTGGAAAATTAGGGAGACAACTGGAAAAAGCCTTCCCTGAAGCTTTAGCACCGAAACATGAAGAACTGGATGTAAAAGATAGAGGCGAAGTCGAATCATATATAAAAAAATTTCGACCCCATACAATAATTCATGCGGCCGCTTTAACCAATGTTAGGCAGTGTGAAATCGACAAAAAATCGACATGGGATACCAATGTAGTCGGCACAGAAAATTTAGTTGGTGCATGCGCTTCAGTAGTCCCCAATTGTTATTTTGTTTATATGTCGACAGCCTGTGTCTTTTATGGAGATCGAGGCGATTACATCGAGACTGATATACCCAACCCAAAAAATTTCTATTCATTTACAAAGCTTTTGGGAGAATTTATAGTTAAAAAATTATCCAACCACCTTATAATACGAACAAATTTTGTTGAGCGGGGAGAATGGCCATATGAGAAGGCATTCATAGACAGATTTGGCACATATTTGTTTGCAGATGATCTTACTTTAGCTATCAAAGAAGTTATTGGGAAAAAATTAGCAGGAGTAGTTCATGTCGCTGGCGATAAAAAATTCTCTATGTTTGAATTGGCCAAGTTGACTACGCCGAATGTAAAACCTATGACTATGAAAGAAGCTGATTTACCACTGACTCAAGACATGACACTTAGAAGTATTCGAATTAAGCCGTATAAGCTAACTATCTGAGTTATAGATAGTCTTTGTAATTTTTTAAATTCCATATAACTGCATTAATTATTGCCTTGCTCAAATCTGGTCTCATTTTGTAAAGGAAATTAAATACTTTAAAGAAATAGTAAATGAGATTGAATGACACTGCTAGTACTTTCTCAGCAAAATTATAATTTCTCAAAATGTACCTCAATTTGTTTTTGTAAGAGTTGAATATCAAGAAGTAGGTGCCTGGTTTTATAGTTCTAGCACCCTTATGCCATAGTTTAGATGTCGGTACAACAACGGTTTTATAGCCCCTTTTCCTAGCTCTGCTGCAAAAATCTATTTCTTCAAACCCGCCAGCGAACATCTTTTCATCATACATGCCAACTTTTCTAATAACATCTCTCCTTATCAGACCATTTAGAAAATGCGTCTCTATAGGTTCTCTGAATTGATCTTTGTCTTTTACATCTCTGGCATATGGAATTACAACTCCTGCTATTCTATTCGCCTCTATCGAACCCAGTCTGTCAATTGTATCGCGGTCTCCATAAAATAGAATCATGCTGCCTGTAATCCCAATTGTTTTATCAGCTTCAGCAACTTTAACTAATTCACTCAACCAATTAGGATGAACTACCATATCGTTATTCATCAAAAAAACATAATCGCCTTTACTGTGTTTCATGCCTATATTGTTTCCACCAGCAAAGCCAACGTTCGTTTTATTCTGAATTATTTTTAAATTTTTAAATTTTTTTTTGATTGCTTCTACACTACTATCTATAGAACCTTGATCAACAATAAGTATTTCATAATTTTCATATGTAGTCTTTTTAAGGGAGTTCAGTAATTCAATAGTATCTTCCCTTCCATTCCAATTAAGAATTACTACAGAGACTAGTGGCATTTTCCCCATGAAAATCATTTAAATTCTTCTTGAAACCACTGCGCGGTCCTTTTTAATCCTGCCTCTAGATTAACTTTTGAATTATAACCAATCAGTTTTTTGATTTTTGTTAAATCTGGACATCTTCTTTTAGGATCTGCACTCGCATATACTTCATTCGTATTAGGGATCATCTGTATCGCAATTTTTTTTCCAAAAATTCCTACTACAAGTTTTGCTAAATCAATGATACTTATTTCTTCATTTTGATTTCCCACATTAAAAACTTCCCCGCTGGAGTCCGAAAGTAAAACTTTGTAAAATCCCATAATAGCATCTGTAATATAGCAGAAAGCTCTTGTATGATTCCCTCCCCCATACACAGGCAGAGAATTCCCTTTTAATGCATTGTAGATAAAATTGGGAAGAACACGAAAGTCATCAGGTTTTATCCCCGGACCGTATACATTAAACGGTCTCACTATTTTGATTGGAAGATTGAATAATTTAAAATAAGCCATGCATAGTGTTTCGCCAAGTCTTTTAGACTCATCATAGCATGATCTTGGACCAATACAATTGACATTGCCGAAATAGGTTTCTGGTGTAGGTACAAACCTAGGGTCTGGGTCACCATAAACTTCACTTGAACTTAAAAACATGAAGCTCTCAACATTTTTCTCTTTAGCCAATTCCAGCATATTTTTTGTACCTACTGTTCCAACATCTATGGTTTCTAAAGGAAATTTAGTATAATAAAATGGAGAAGCGATACCAGCAGCATGTATAATAAAGTCAATTGGCTCTTCTATTTTTAGGGGGACTTTTACGTCGTGATTTATCACACTAATATTAGTGCTATCTGATATGAAATTTTTTGAACCAGTTATAAAATTGTCTACTGAAATTACTTTACACGGCTTTTCAAGGATATTTTTATTAAGAAAATCTATAGTTAACACAAGATAACGACCTATAAAGCCATTGCTACCAGTTATTAACAAAGTCTTGTCATTCAATTTGTGTGAATAGTTTCTTAGGTCTTCCACAATTGTTTTGATGTCTTCTTCTATAATCCGGTTTTTCATAAAAACCCAATTGCTAAAATTAGTTTCATTTAAATC
>JACQIA010000101.1 GCA_016198705.1 Candidatus Aenigmatarchaeota archaeon | reverse complement strand
CAGTTTGCAATCTGACTTCAGTAAGTTAATAAATAAAAATCCATCAAAATGTCCTTCTTGCGGGAGTGAAGTTAGTCTTAATGATATTATAGAAGATAGAGGTAATGTCGGATGTACAATTTGCTTAAAGTAAGACAGATTACGCCCAATCAACCAATCATAAATTTCAAATGCCCCTTTTGTAAAAGTAAGGTCGATCTAAAGTATGCCGTGGAGAAGAAAGGTCAATTTGGATGTGTAGATTGCATCAAGAATAATAGATTTTAATACTTTTCAAGAAGGAAGAGTCACCCCTCAGAGCAATGAAAGACTCTTCCTTCATTATTCCTAATTTATTTTGAGCGTCCACTCGCTTTTAATTCTAATAAATGTCAAAAAGAATTATTCATTAAGGCATTTTAATTGGTGATATTTTGTATTCAAATGATATAGAAAAACTTCTAAAATCAAAGAAAATTAATCTTGGTGATAGGATAAAAATTCGCAGGGGCACTGCAATTTATGAAGGCATTTTGATGCCAAGAATCGAATTAGGCGATGTTTCTTCTATTGTTGTAAAACTAGATAATGGCTACAATATTGGGATAAAATTCGCAAAAGATACAGAATTGAAACTTATAAAAAAAGGAAAAAAAGTAGAATTGAGGCATTTTGGCATAAAACCTGAACACAATCCTAGTTTTAAAACTGTGTCGATTTTAGGCTGTGGGGGAACTATCGCAAGTCGTGTAGAATATGGGACTGGTGCGGTTTTTCCTGCATTTTCGCCAGGAGATTTATTGCACGCATTTCCAGAATTGAAAAATATTGCAAACATAAAAGGTAGGAAGCTTTTCAACCTTTGGTCTGAAGACATAACAACAGAACACTGGAAAATAATTGCCAATGAAGTTGCTAATGATATTAACAAAGAAAAAGTAGATGGCGTAGTTCTAATGCATGGGACAGATTTTCTGCATTACACATCTGCAGCTTTAAGTTTTGCCCTGCAGAATACACCAGTTCCTGTGGTGATCACCGGCGCACAGAGAAGTAGTGATAGAGGGAGCAGTGATAATGAGATGAATCTACTTGCTTCAGTTACAGCAGCCGCTTCGGACATCGCAGAGGTAAGTGTATGCATGCATGCCAATCATGGTGATGATTTCTGTTATGTGCATTCTGGAGTTAAAGTTAGAAAGTTGCATACTTCAACAAGAAACGCGTTCAAGAGTGTAAACGTTCTGCCTTTTGCCAAAGTGCTATATCCAATCAATAAGATTGAATATCTAAGAAATGATTTTTCTAAGAGATCTGCAGGGAGAATTAAAGTAGATGCTGAATTTAACCCAAATGTGGCTTTAATCTATACGTATCCTGGAATAAAGCCGGAATTTGTCAGAAGCTTAAACAATTATGATGGCATAGTAATAGCTGTTAGTGGGTTAGGGCAAGTTCCAACAGGTTCTCATGGGGATAAATTCGCAAAAAGCTTGATACCCACAATTAAAAGTTTGATCGACAGTGGAATTCCTATCGCTGTAGCGCCACAGACAATATACGGCAGACTTGATTTGAATGTATACGATGCTGGTAGGATGCTGAATGAAACAGGTGTTATAGGCGATGGCTGTGACTGGCTGCCTGAGACGGCTTTAGTGAAATTGATGTGGGTTTTGGGACATACAAAAAACATGAGCAAAATTAGGGAAATGATGTTGACCGACTATGCTGGGGAAATTAGCGAACGGACAGAGGTAATTGGTTGACTGGGGAATTAAATTACAGAAAGCTTGGTTTAAAAGCAGGGTTGGAGATACACCAACAATTAAATACAAAATACAAGCTTTTTTGTAAATGTTCTACAGAAATGAAAGAGAAAGCGCCTGTCTCAACAATTATAAGGAAATTACATCCAGTTGCAAGCGAGCTTGGCTCCACAGACGTAGCAGCAGAATTTGAGTATTTAAGAAATAGAACGTTTCATTATCAGGTTTTCAAAAATGAAAGCTGTTTGGTAGAAATTGACTGTGAACCGCCACACGAATTGAATCCTGAAGCGTTGTATATTACACTACAAATTGCTCAGTTGTTTAATTGTGAAATTCCAAATGAACTTCATATTCTCCGGAAGACGGTCATAGACGGCTCAAATACGAGTGGCTTCCAGCGCACATTAATTGTTGGCTTAAATGGCCATTTAAATTTTAAAGGCAAAAAAATTGAAATAACTCAAATAACTTTAGAAGAGGATGCAGCTGCAATTGTTAGCGAAGAGAATGGCAAAGTCAGTTATAGATTAAATAGGTTAGGTATTCCTCTTGTTGAAATTGATACAGGTCTTTTAGAAGGGTATTCACCAACAGAAATCCAAGAAATCGCTTATATTATCGGATTACTTGCCAAATCTACAGGGAAGACTAAACGTGGCATTGGTTCTATAAGGCAGGATGTCAACATCAGCATAAAAAATGGTCTTAGAGTAGAGGTTAAAGGTGTGCAGGAATTGGGATTAATTTCCAAGGTTATAGAGAATGAAGTTAAAAGGCAATTATCAGAAAAAGTTAAGGAAGAAACTAGAGTGGCTTTGCCAGACGGTGCCACTAAATTTATGCGACCGCTGCCGGGGGCTGATAGAATGTATCCTGAAACAGATATTCCACCAGTTGTTGTTGATAAAGAATATCTTGAAAAGATAAAGGAGGATCTGCCAGAGCCTTGGACCAAAAAACTAGCTCAATTCAAATCAAAATTAAAATTGTCAGACCAATTGGCTAATGAGACACTCAGATCGGCGCATTTGGACTTATTTGAAAAAATTATAAAAACCGAGAAAGTAGAACCTGCAATCGTTGCCAGCACACTTACGCAAACCTTAAAGGATTTAGAAAGGAAGGAACAGATTGTTTCTATAAGCTTGACAGAAAAGCATTTTCTCGCTATATTTGATGCGCTGGAAAAGAAAAAAATTGCTAAAGAGGCTATTCCAGAAATACTTATCTATTTTTCAAAAAAACCTGGAAATTCTATAAGCACGGCGATTACTGATTTGAACTTGACTGCAATATCCATACCTGAGTTAAAGAAGATTGTAAAGGGCATTATCACCCAGCCAAACATAACATTAGACCGGGCTATTGGCATAGTCATGAGCAAAGTCAGGGGAAAAATAGAAGCGCAAACTGTAATTAAAACTGTCAAAAAAATGTTTAAGCCTTAAATTTAGGTCGCTGAGTCATTACTATTGCTTTGGCTTTTTTCACATCTTTTGGATAGTGTTTAACAAATTCTTTTCCGCGTTCTATGAAGTTTCGTTCAACTTTCTTAGCCTCTAGTTTTTCCATCAAATGGTTAGTAGCTTTGTCAACATCGAACTGATTGCAAGAAAATATATCTACAGATGCGAACCCATCGGCTATGAATGTGTGGATTGTTATGTGGCTCTCTGTTATTAAAACGAATGCCGATACGCCACCTTTGTCGAAACTATTTGGATTTCCTGGAAAAAATGTGACATTTGGCTTGGAAATTTTGTGCATTCCGATTAATTCTGGCAATTCATCCAGTAAATTGTAAATAAATTTATCATCAGAAAGTTTTCCAGGATTACACCCGTAAATATCCAATGTTAAATGCGGTCCAAACATTTTTTTCTTGCTGACTCCATCATTGTTGATAAAATATATTTATCAAATCTTATATATAAATCTATTGCAAATTTCCAACAAGAAAATTTTCTTTGACATCAACAACTTTTACATCAATTATGCTTCCTAAATTTATTTTTTCTTTGATTATTATTGGTTTATAGGCGAAATTTCTCCCTTCAACAAAATTTTCTTCTTCTTCATCAATGATGATTTCTCCTTTCCATCCCAACCATTTCTGATTATTTTCTAAACTAATTTTTCTTGCCAAATCATGCAGAATTTTGCTTCTTTCACTAATAATTTCTGTGTTTATTTTTTCCATTTTTGCTGCCGGAGTGCCTGGCCTAGGACCGAATTTGGAAATATGCACAGCATCGGGCTTTACTTCTTTAATCAAATTTAAAGTCTGTTCGAAATCATCTTCTGTCTCACCAGGATGGCCAACAATTATGTCTGTCATCAACGTCAATTCAGGAATTTCCTCCTTAAACTGTTCTATGTAATATACAAAATCTTCTACTGCATACCCTCTGCGCATTATCTTAAGAATCTTGTTGCTTCCTGACTGGACGCATAAGTGCAATAATTTGAAAATCTTTTCATTCTTGTAAATTTCTATTAAGTCTTTTATTTCGACCTTCTTGAAATGCAGTGGGTTCATCATCCCAACACGTATGAAGAACTTGCCTTCTATCCTCGTTATTGATTCCAATAATTCCGTAAGGTTGGTTTCTATTTCTCTTCCATACGCACTAGAATCTTCTGAAGTGAGGTGGAATTCCTTATAATCTTCAGCCAAACCAGCTTTAACAGCATCCCTTATAATGTCCGGCCTATAACTGTACAGATGGCCTCTGGCCAACTTGGTTCCGCAGAAGGAACAATTGGACAGGCATCCCTCAGAAATCTTTATTATATCTATAGATTTGCTGAATGAAAATCTAGGCAACTGTGGTTTTTCTGCTGGTATGTCTGACAGCTGGACAACATTTTCATTTCCATTATCTATCGTCTTGATTACATCAACAATCTTATGTACAGATCGGGGGTCTAACATGCCTGCAAAATTGGGTAAAATCTTCCTTATTCTGTCTGGATTTACTTTTGTAAGACAACCGGTCACTATCAATTTTTTATTGAGTTTTGACAATTCCTTCAATCTATGGATAATTTTATCTTCAGTTGCATTTTTAACTGCACATGAATTTACAAGCAGATAATCGGCGTCGTTTTCATTAAAAGTTATTTCATAGCCAGCCTGCTTTAACAGGCCCATCATAGTTTGAGAATCTGCTTTGTTTGAAGTGCAACCATATGTCTGCACAAATATGTTTTTTGTAACCATACTTCCAACAATGATCTTCAAGCAATTTATTTTTTCTTCCATGCCTTAAGGGTTGTTTCTCTTAAGAGGTTTATTTTATTTTGGATGACCCTTTGTATCTGTTCGGGATTTCTCACGCCCTTCATTTCTATATCTCCACCTTCTTTAAAGCCTCTGACATGAACTGTCCCTACGTTTAAAATTCTGCCTAGAAGTGGTTTAACCACTTCTACGTCTGCTACACTCTGATAAGGTATAATCGTTTCTTTTTTGTCTAAAAGCCCTTCGACTTTTTTAATTTCGTTGTTTGTAACAATATATTTTCTCCAAAGTCTCCCCCATTCAGGCTCCTCAGCAAATGCCGAAGCTATTGACAGTAAAGTGAAGAAAAATGCCAGATGTAATAGATTGCCAAAGATATTTAACATCGGAGAAATTATAAATGAAATTATCAAAACTAGAATGACGATGATATAATTTGGCAGATAATGGATTCTAGAAGTCCTGTAAGTCAATTGACTCTCAATATTCTTCATAAATTAAGTTTAGACTTTCATGCTAAAAAGTTAAAGAAAAGGGAGGAATTATTCCTCTTCCTCGCCTTCTTCTTCACTCACTTTTGTATTTTCTTCAGGTGCTTCTTCGGTAGCTTCTCCAGTAGCTTCTTCGGTTTCTCCAGCTTCTTCTGAACTTGCTCCAGAAGTCTTCTCTCCTATAGCAAATCTGTTGCTTACGCTGGTAATTTTGATGTGAGTTTTTTCGCCTTGTTTGGCTCCGTTGATGAATACAACAAAGTTTTTCACTCTTGCTATTCCGTCGCCTTTGGAACCAACTTCGCTTACCTCTACATCGTATTCCTCGCCTACCTTCACAGGTTTAGGCTCTGTACTATCGCCAAAATCGGATCTTCCACCGCCGCCACCGAATCTTCTACCTCCGAAACCTCTTCGTTCAAATCTCATTTAAGTTAACCTCCTTTTAAGAACTCCAAAATCCCACTTAGTTTGGAAACTGCATCACAGAATTTTTGAGTTAAATCTAATAGAAAAAGCATAAATTAGTCACGTTAGTTAGTTCATACCTCCAAGTCATTTGGATAATGCAATATTAAACAGATAGGTATTTAAGCTTTAATGCGCTGAGGAGGGGATTTGAACCCCCATGGGACAAGCCCGCTGGTTTTCGAGACCAGTGCTCTACCTGATTGAGCGACCTCAGCAATTTAGATATTCTATAATAGTTTATTAAGTTTTCTGGAAAGATTAGATTATGAAAAGCATTTTACTTGTCACAAGCAACTTGGGAAAGGTAGAGGAAATTTCTAAGCACTTGGGAAAGTTTGGAATAAAGGTTGCAGGCAAGAAGATGGAAATGCCTGAAATAGGTGAGGATCAAGAAACTATTGCCAAAGGTAAGGCGGAGTTTGCTGTCCAAAAGTTAATTTTACCTGTGATAGTTGAAGATACTGGATTGTATTTTGATGCCTACAAGGATTTTCCTGGAATTAGATCTAAGTTTGTTTTTCAAGCTATTGGATATGAAGGTATATTGAAACTTCTGGAAAATAAATCAAGAAAAGCCTATTTCAAAACTGTCATGGTATACTGTGATCCAAATGAAGAACCGAAAATCTTTGTTGGAATAAATCCTGGCAGAATAGCGGAGGCTGTAAGAGGTGTATCGCATCCTAGATTGCCTTATGATAGTGTTTTCGTTCCAGACGGTGATGATAGAACGTTTGCTGAAATGACTAAAGAAGAAAAGGCAAAATATTCAGCCAGAGCAAAAGCAGCTGAAGAATTTGCAAGATGGTTTCTATCCAAATGATTACTTAGATCTTAGTACGGCGTTTTTAACTTCTAAATATCCTGAAGATGTTTTTGCATCCCATTTCTTAATTTGCTCAGTAAATTCTATTTTTTTCTTGAATATCGAGCCGTCGACGACAAATGTGTTATAATAACCGCCTTCTCCCAAAATATCGAATCCAAATTCTTTACTCATCTCCTTAAACTCTTCGAAACTAGATTTGTTCAATTTCCTACCCAACCATTCTGGCCCAAGTCCGTCGCTTGCAACATCCGTCAGCATTATGTCAAACCCTGAATTGATAGTTTTTTCGAACAACTCTTCTGAACTCAGGCTTCCGTAGGGAACCATCAATTCTATGCCAAACTTTCCAGCTACTCTCTTCCACTCCCTTATCTGTGTAGCCTGCAGGCCTACTCCACCGACTAAAATCTTGTCTACATTTAATTTTGAAAAAACTCCTTCCAACTCATCGGCCTCCTCTTTCGGACCTATTTTCTCTGAATTTATATGGATTACAGGTATGCCTAGTGCCTTTGAAGATAACCTAGTCCATTCTACAGTCGCATACTGATATAAAAATGATTCTGTGCTTCTTGGCTTCACTGAAATCAATGCTTCTACCTTCCATCTCTGGTCCAAAGCATACTTCAAAGCCATCGTCGAATCCTTCCCGCCACTGTACATTATTGCAACTTTCATACAACCACTTACGATTTTTATAACTTTTAAATTTATCTGCTACTTCTTTTTAACAAGCATAGCCTTCTTTTTCATAAGCTCTAGATATTTAGTTTGATATTCCACAGATTGCTTGGCTTGCTTTGGCTGATGCTTTAATTCCCTCTCCTCCTCTTCCAACTCTTCTACTAATTCCTCTGAGGGTGGTGGCAGCAATCTAAGACCTATCTCCGTGATAATGTAAAATATTGGAAAGAATGCTATCATTGCTATGATAGTGTGTATATCAAAAACTACTGCATTGTAAATTACGCCTATAGCTATCGTTGAAAAATACGTTACCTCCCTTATTCTTCCTATTAAATGCGCTATCTTCCTTCCCTTTATGGCTTCGAACATTATCATAGAACCGTAAGTCAAAATAATAGCTGTCATCCCCACATGGGTTAATGAAATGGCAGAAAATCCTTTTTGGGCAAAGTTATTTACAATTGTTCTGGTAAAGTCTAAACCCACCCAAAACATTACAAACCCATTGGCTATAGCATTGCCGAATGATGTGCCTTTCCTTTCCTGGAAATATTCTGTAAGTATCCAATTCAGCCAAACAGGTATTACAAGCCAAAGTAATTCCGGATTTTTGAATGGCATGGTTGTAAACTGCAGCCATCTGTCTGCCAACAACCAAAGATAATTAGATGCTATTAAACTCTCTGGCAAAACCATAAGTGTCTTTAATTAATTTACTTATGTAAAAATTAAGGTTAATGTGATGGGTTACTATGAAAGTTCATCAAGATAGAATAAAGGTAGAAACCAAAGGTTTGAATGATTTTATCATAATTACTGATCGTATAGAAAAAATTGTGGGCGAATCAAAGATAAACAAAGGCATGGCATTTGTAAATAGTCTGCATACCACAACTGCGATAATAATTCAAGAAAACGATCCTACTATATTCAAAGACATGCTTGATTTATTCGAAAAGATTCTGCCTTCAAATAAGAAGTATGAGCACATGGAAGAAGGCTCGGTGAATGCTGTGGCACACCAGAAACAAAACCTATTGGGAAATTCGGTTAGTATTCCTGTGGAAGAGGGCAAGCTTGTTTTAGGGAGATGGCAAGACATACTCTTCCTGGAATTTTTTGAACCTCGACAAAGAGAAGCTGTTGTTACGATAATAGGTGATTAAATAGACAAAGAAATTGCAGGTGGATTGTTAAAAGACACCATCCAGCCTAGAGATTATCAAAATAATATTGCCCTTGTTGCAAGTGAGAAAAATACTTTGTGCGTGCTTCCCACTGGAATGGGCAAGACACTGGTATCTGTTTTGGTGGCAACCAAAAGATTGGAACTTCATCCTGGTGGGAAAATTTTGATCTGCAGCCCTACACGCCCATTATCTGCACAGCACAAGAAAAGTTTTGAAGAAGTTACAAAAATTAGCCCTGATGAAATCATTCTGCTTACTGGCGAGACTAAAGCCGAAAAAAGGATTGCATTATACGAAAAGGCCAAAGTTATCATTGCCACTCCACAAACAATAGAGCATGATTTGGAAGCTGGAAGATTAAGTTTGGAGAATTTTGTATTTCTAACCTTGGATGAAGCCCATAGGTCTGTTAAAGAATATTCGTATCCTTATATTGCCAAGAAATTCATGCTGCAATCAAAACACCATTTAATTTTAGGTTTGACTGCCTCACCTGGCGCAACCAATGAAAAAATAAAGGAAATATGCGACAATTTGTTCATAAAAGCCGTGGAAATTCGTTCTGAATATGATGCTGATGTGCAGCCGTATGTGCAACAGATACAAAAAGAGAATATTTATGTTGAGCTGCCAGAGGAATTCAAAAAAATAAAAGCTCTACTAGAAGAGGTGATGAAGGATGATGTACATTGGCTGAAAGAACACCATTACACGTTTACTTATACTCCTACTAAGAAAATGCTATTGGATGTGCAGAGGAGAGCTATAGCAAGCTACATGCATGGTTCAAAAGGCGCTTATTGGGCGATAGTAAGGGGTGCAGGTGCGATAAAAATTAGGCATGCAATAGAGTTGGTTGAGACTCAAGGTATCAGCTTTCTTTATGACTATTTTAAAAAGTTGGAGAGTAGCAAAAAAAAGACTGACAAAAGAATAATGAAGGATCCTAGATTAAGGGAAGTTATGAACATAGTCGCAGAATTATACGGCAAGGGGATAGAGCATCCTAAATTGGAAAAAGTTGTGGCTGTTGTGAAAGATTTTATTAGAAACAACCCAGCTGCGAGAATAATAATTTTTGCCAACTTCCGGTCGATTGTTGATAAGATCAATCAATTGCTAAACATCGCAGGCATTAAATCTGATATGCTTATTGGACAGGCTATCAAAGAAGGGAAAGGGCTAACGCAGGAAAAACAAATGGAAATACTGAAAAGATTTGCCAATAGTGAATTTAATGTACTTGTAGCAAGCAGCATAGGCGAAGAAGGGCTCCATACAAGTGAAGTCAATAGCGTCATCTTTTATGAAAGTGTCCCAAGCGAGATTAGAAAAATCCAAAGAACTGGGAGAACTGGGAGAACAGCACCTGGGAAGGTTATTTTCCTAATTGCCAAAGACACGATGGATGAAGCATTTTATTTTGCTTCATCAAGGAAGGAGAAGAAAATGAAGAGCATACTTTACGGTATGAAAGGTAAGGAATTAAAAAGGCGGAAGATTACATTAATGGATTGGGTTAAATAATGGATACTCAAAAAATATTGAAACCAGATGAAAAGGTTGTAATAATTTCTGATTACAGGGAAAAGGAAATTATAGACCTGCTGAAGAATCTTGGTGCCAATGTGAATGAAATGAGTCTAGAGGTGGCAGACTATATATGCAGTGACAGAATATGTGTAGAGAGAAAAACTCATGACGATTTTGTAAATTCGATAATAGATGGCAGGCTATTTGCCCAAGCTAAAAATTTGTCAGAAAATTTTGAAAAACCGATTTTAATCGTAGAAGGCTATTCAAACCGTGAGATAAGCGAGAATGCGCTGAAGGGGGCTGTAGCGAGCTTAGTAAGCGACTTCAATATCACACTATTGAATACAAGAAACCACCATGACACTGCTAAAACTATTTTTTGGATAGCGAAAAAAGAGCAGCAAGAGCTAAACCATGCTGTATCTTTCAAGGTTGGCAAAAAGCCTAAAGACACCAGAAGACTGCAGGAGGAGATTGTTGGTAGCATACCTGGCATAAGCAAAATTCTTTCAAAAAGGCTTTTAGAGCATTTTGGAAATATAGAGAAAATAGTTATTGCCGAAGAACATGAATTGAAAAAAGTAAAAGGTGTGGGCCAAAAGCTGGCGAAAAGGATTAAAAATATTTTAACAAAATACTATTAGGTGACAACTGCGAGAAAGGCGCTGATTGTAGGTTACGATCCGGGAATAACATCTGCTATTTCTATTCTAGATATGCATGGCAATCTTGTATCGCTAATAAGCAAAAGGGACGCTGCCAAAGCTGATATAATAAAAATGATTTCGGAATTTGGAAGGCCGGTGATAATTTCTACGGATAAAAATCCGTTGCCAAGATCTGTAGGAAAATTGGCAAGCAATTTAGGAATCAAGCCATTTTACCCCGAGATGTCATTATCGCATACACAAAAAGAGGAATTAGTGAGAGAGCTTGAAGTTGAAGCAAAAAACAGGCATGAGATGGACGCGCTTGCTGCAAGCATCAAGGCTTGGAAGAACTATAGAGAACTGTCTGTTAAAGTAAGCAATGCCTTAAAGAAATTGGGATTGACAGATTTGTTTGATGTTGTTTTGGAGAAATTGTTAAGAAAGGAAAGTTATAGCGTCCACGAAGCAGTTAACAAAGCTCTGTTGGAAAAGTACAAAATAAGCTAAAAACCAATAATTTAATTAATGAGCAAACGTAGTAGAAGACTTTTAACGAAAAATAAACTGAAGTTTGTTCTATCGTTCTTGTTAAGGTTCAACCTTTTGGCTATTCCCCTCTATCTTGTGATTTATTCAAATTTTTCCTTTCAGCCACTTCAAACGCTGATAGCACAAATAATAACTGGACTTCTAAAAGCGCAGAATTACAACATAATTCAAAACAACGACATGATTATAACAAACATCAACGACATCACCTATAACATCGAAGTCTCTTGGGATTCAACAGGTTGGAAAAGCCTTTACGCGTTGTTTGCATTGGTGATGGCAGTTCCTGCTTCGAACATTAAAAGTAAACTTAGATTTTTATCAGTGGGTTTGCCGGCAATTTTTATGCTAAACTTGATTAGGGTCTTGACAACAATTTTGATTGCAATTAACTACGGCTTCCAATACTTTGATGTCGTTCATACTTTATTGTGGAGGGAGGGGCTAATTATCGCTGTGGTTCTCCTATGGTACTTTTGGCTCGCAAGGGAAAAACATAATATTAGGCAAAAGTAAGTTATTATCTAGGGAGACATTTGTCAAAGGAAGATCAAGATTTCTCAAAAGTTGAGAATAAGTTCAAATTAAGCTTATTGCACATGGAAAAAAGATTCGTCGACTTAGAGAGTATTGTAAGCGAGCTATCTGAAAAATCAAAGGGGGAGGACTTAACTCCGATTTCTGGACTTCAACAGAGAATCGATGATATAGAAGACCTAATCATGGTGGAGCAGGCAGCAATCATCGAACTGAAGAAAATGCTGGAAAGTGCGCCGAAAGTTGAAGCCCCGAGTGTAGATTTATCCGAATTGGAAAAGAAGATTGCTGATTTGGAGCAGAAAAGCTTGACTCCTGCAGAGAATGCTGATATGCAGCCAGTTATTACTGAAATGAACAATTTAAAACAGCAAGTTGACGAAAAAATAAAGGAACTGCAAACCAAACCCATGACAGCACCACCTATTGATGTGCAGTTTATTGCAACAAAATACGATTCGCTGAAGGCTAGTTTGGACGACATAATAAACAAAAAAGTAGCGACGGAGTTGAAGATTGAAGGGATACAAAAGAGTATAGGTATCGTAGAAAACAGATTAAGTTCGTTATCCTCAGAAAAGCTTATTGAAGAGATTCAAAACAATAAAAAGGACATATTTCTGGCATTATCGAGGTTTGATTCTGTAGAGAATGTCATCAGAAACATGACTGCTGACCTGCAAGAACTGCAGGCGAAATTGGGCAAATTTGAAAGTTTTGAAAAATTGACGCTGCTTGGAAGGGAAATAGAAAGCAAGATTGAAAGGTTCAAACTTATAGAAGATGAGCTAAGGCGCCTGTCGTCAAGGATGGAAATGCTGTACACGAACATGGACAAAAGGCTAGATGCTGTATCTAAAACTGAGAAGAAAATACCGGAAATTTTAGATTCTGTGACGAACTTTAAGAAGGAGCTGGATAAGCAAAGGATAGAAATATTGGACAGGGTTAAAAAAGATGAAATGAAGGGCTTGGACAAGATACTTGAAAATAATGCATCGAAAATGTCAGAAGAGATGGAAAAGAAATATTCAAAAACGTCTGGTGAAATCGAAAGTAAATACAATAATTTGTTGAAAAAGGCTTCTGATGTAGATGTGGTTGGCAGGAAAGAATTGGAAAATATCAAAAATGATTTGAATGGGCGTATTGCTAATTTAAAATCAGAGTTGCAAAAAAACAACGAGAAATTGAGCAAAGAAGTGACAGGAGTTGCAGCTGACTTGCAGAATTCTTACAATTTTATTAATTCGTTACAAAAAGAAGCTAGAAACAAGCTAGATGCTGTCCAAATGAAGGATTTTGTAAAGAAAAGTGATTTGCAGTTTATCTATAAACTCACGAAAGAATTGGAAGGCAAAAATGCTGCAGTGGACAAGAAAGTAAGCCAATTGAAGACTGATGAGATATTGAAACTGATGGAAGTTTTGAAGAAAGACGTTGAAGACCGACTAAATGCTTTGAAAGAGAAGGAAGATTCTTTAGTTGACCAAGTAATAGGACACTCGGAAATTGGGTTTGATGAAATGGACTACAGGATACAGACACTTGTAGATAAAATAATCTATCTGGAAACAAGGATGTCTGCAATAGAAAAGACTTTGGAAGATACCAGGATACCCCTCATAATTGAGTAAATCTTATAAGCATTCAACTAGTATTTGATTTAATGTCCTACACATTGATAATTTCTGAGAAGCCAGACGCTGCACGAAGGATATCAGAATCTATAGCTGACAGCAAGCCTAAAGCTGTGGAGAAGAATGGCGCCGCCTATTATGAATTCACTGTTAAAGGCAAGAAACACGTATGCGTCCCTGCTGTCGGCCATCTTTTCGTTTTAAATCCGAAGAAAAACACCAAAAGCAAGGGCTGGAATTATCCTGTATTTGATCTGGACTGGACACCAACCTATTCAAGGAAAGGAACGGAATGGACAGAAAAGTATTTTAAAAACATTGCAGGATTGGTTGAAGGCGCCAAAGATTTTATAGACGCGGCAGATGTCGACAACGAAGGGGAAGTTCTTCTGTACAACATCCTAAGATTTATTTGCAATGCAAAAGATGCAAAAAGGATGAAGTTTAGCACTTTAACTAAAGACGAGCTCATAGAATCCTACAATACGATGGACAAACACATCATGTTTCCTATGGTGGAGGCTGGGTTGACGAGGCATGAGCTGGACGCACTATGGGGGTTTAACCTGACTCGGGCATTGACGCTTGCGTTAAAAAGCAATGGAAAAAAAGTATTTGCGATTTTATCTACAGGCAGGGTGCAGGGCCCTGCTCTACACATGCTGTTGGAAAAGGAACTGGAAATAAGGAAGTTCAAGCCCACGCCATTTTGGCAATTGGAATTGCACATCAAGCTTGATGGAAAGGATGTTGTAGCCAATTATGAGGAAGATAGAATTTGGAAGGAGGAAGAGGCTGAAAAGATATTAAAGAAAAGCAAGGGCAAAGATGCGGTTGTCAAGGATATTAAAAAGAAACAGTACAAACAAAATCCGCCAGTTCCTTTCAATACAACCGACTTGCAGTCCGAGGCATATGCACAATTCAAATTCTCTCCAACCCAAACGTTAAGCATTGCTGAATCGCTTTATCAGGCTGGTTTTATTTCTTATCCGAGATCCTCGTCGCAGAAGTTGCCGCCGAGTATCGGATATCAGAAGATTTTGAAGGCTATAGGCAAACTAGCGCCTTACCAGAAATTCGCTGAAGAATTATTGAAAAAGGAGCTGAAACCTGCTGAAGGAGCTAGAGATGACCCTGCACATCCCGCAGTTTATGCAACACACGAAGCGCCTGAATTGAAAAAATTAAATCCTCACCAGAAGAAAATATATGATTTGATTGTAAGAAGAACTCTTTCCACATTTGGTGATGTGGCAACTAGAGAAAGCAATACTGTTTCATTGGACGTTGGCGGGAATAAATTCATTATTGTAGGAAAAAGGACTATAGAGCCAGGATGGACTAAGGTGTATGCGCCCTACATGTCTGCCGAGGAATTGATCCTGCCTGAACTGAAGATTGGGCAGACAGTAAAAGTTAGCAAGCTGGATTTGCTATCGAAAGAAACGCAGCCTCCAGGAAGATTTTCGCAAGGTTCGATAGTTAAAGAACTGGAGAAAAGGAATCTTGGGACAAAAGCGACTAGGGCAGAGATACTGCAGACGCTTTATGACAGAGGGTATATCACTGGCAAGAGCATACAGGTTACAAAATTGGGCGAGGCTGTTGTCAAGGCGTTGAAAGAAAATTCCCCGAACATTGTCAGCGAGGAATTGACAAAGCATTTTGAAAATGAGATGGAACAGGTTTTCAATGGAAAGAAAAAGAGGGATAAGGTTGTTGAGCAGGCAAAACATGTTCTTGCTGACATACTTGAAGAATTCAAGAAAAATGAGAAGAAGATTGGTGAAAAGCTAGCGGAAGCGCTGATGGTTTCCAGGGAGGAGGACAGGACTCTTGGCACTTGTTTGGACTGCAAGACTGGGCAGACGAAGGTATTTTTCTCCAGGTTTACCAAGAAAAGATTTGCCGGCTGTTCTAATTATTTCAGATGCGCTAAGTGCAAGTTTACTAGAAATGCGTGCAAATGCAAATGCGGAATTTGCGGTGGACTAAAGGGGAAGTGCAAAGACACTTGGAAGGATAAGAAATGGCTGCCTTCTTGCCAGACAGGATTTCCATTGCCGGCTATTGGTAAGATTACTTCTATGAAAAAACAATGCGAGGTTTGCAAATGGGCGATGATACAGGTTTGGAGGAAAGGCAGCAGGCCTTTTAGGATGTGCATCAATCATAAATGTTCTAGCAAAGCCGATTGGGGCAAGAATAAGAAGAAGGTAAAAGCGGTTAAAAAGGAAGCAACTAAGAAATAGATTCTATCAATAGGGCATTGTCGCAGATACGGGTTCGGATTCTGTCTCTTTAGCGGTTGTTTTTTGAATTTTCATAATTTTGTCGCCTCAAAGGTTGCTGTACTACCAAACACTAATCTCTCTCAAAAGTGTTTTAGGATTCTTTTCAAGAACAATATCTATTATCTGAATACCCTTCCTTTTCGCAAAAGTCTTTATAAAATCGGGTACAGTTTTTAAAGAAAACATATAGCCTTTATGTACACCTATATCAAACATCTTCCCATGTACAACAAAAACCTCATTGAGTCCTACATCTGAAGTTTTACATTCACTAATTGCTGTTATGTTATCCTTTTTACTATAAGAGAATACATCCGTCTCATGTTTTATTCCAGAATGTCCAAGTATATGATATCCGCATCTCGTGTCTAATTTTTTAAATTTTAATATTTGTTCTATACCATGTTCAAACCACATATTTTGGTCAACAAAAGTTAGCATTTTTTCATTGAATCTGCTAATTGGTAAAGTTTCTGTATCCTCGACATTTTCAATTTTTTTACCACATTCGCAATTCATTGGTTTTAATTTATCTTTGAATAAAATTCTTGAACAATTACCACATATACGCCATGTTTCTGAACTTAAGATATCTAATGTAATGTTAAATTTTTTTTCATAATTTTTTAAATCATTTTGAATACGATTAGAATAATTCTTTATTAAATTTACTACACTCAAATTTATTTTTTTAGAAATTTCAGGTAAATTAATCTTATTTTTTTCTGAGGTTTTCTTTATGCCAAGCACTTTGGCATATCTAAATCTATATAACTCAGACGACTTTAACCTCAATGAACGTAATAAACTAAAAGGTAATTCTTCTGGTTTTGTAGTTATAAGTTTATTTATATTATTAGTAATTTCTCGGATTGAATAAATTAATCCATTTAATTCTTTATTCAAAAGTAAGTTAGAGACAATAATATTGCTAACTTTTTCATCTTCTTCTATTAATTTTCTGCTATCGGTCTTCTCCATGAAAATATGGGGTAGCTTATTGTTAGGTACTTGAAAAGTTTCAATTGTCATTAGAAAACCTTCTTTATTTTCATAGTAGTTTCAATTTTGCAATTAGGACATGTAAAAACTAAATCTATATGATTAGATGTATTTACATAAAAAACTGTCTTACAATTTGGGCACTCTACCATTTTGACAGATGTAGTCATATAATCAACTATTCATTTTTTAGACTCTTCTTTAATAAGCTTAACCATATGTTCCTATCCAACTGCAAGTCAATCCCGCTTACCTGAGCTGGCGTTAAACTTGGGCAAGCCGTTTCCCACTATGGCTTTGGTAAAAGTAGAATCAGTCACTCAGAAAACCTCCATAACAATCGAATGTAGAAAAATCCTTCAGGAAAACATAGACAGACGTTACACTTAGCTTTAAGATTCAGAAATGCGATAAAATAAAGTGGAAGAATGGGATGTTGTGAGCAACCCATTCGGAGTGCGTTTTCGACAACAGCAAACCTAGTAATAAATTCTATTTCTGGGCTATTAAAAGTTGTCGATTTCCGACACTGTCAAGGTAAAGGTTGCTCAAAACCGTGTCAGACATCGGTTGCTGGAGAGGTAACTGATGGGTGACGCTTTCTTTTTGGGTGGCGTATTTGGCACCCTGTTCTATACTTTGATACGGCTAATTTTCTATATTAAAAAACGATTTATTAGATATGGGCATAAGTCCACAAAAAAATAGAATCTTGCTAGCAACAATAATCTTAGTTACTTTCAGTTTTATAACATTAGCAAATGCCCAAGCAGAAATTCCAGAAAATGTTACTACAGAAAGCATAAGCTTTACAGAATTTTTGTCAGGCAATCAATTCAAAATTAGCATAATTGCGTTGCATACAAATCCTACAAGTGAGACCAAAGTAATAAAATTATCTGACGGTCTAGTTTTTAATTTTCAAAATACGAATTTAACCGAATCTGATATTTCCATAAAGCAGAAATATAAATATAAGGAATTACCTTTTCACACACGTGGCAATTATACTCTCTTAAATTTTATCATAGATGTGCATTTTATTCTTATAGACCCTTATAACGATAATTGGATAGGAATAGAATACATTGAACGCAAGAATTTGACTGAAGATATCGATAATTTCTTTATTCAGAGAAAGACTGTCTCGTATAAAATTGCAACTATTGAAGCGGTTAATTCATATTCTCATACATTAAAGATTCCAAAAAAAGACTTTCCATTCAATTATTTTTGGAAGGTTCGCTTGGTGGATAGTTTAATGCCACCAGACAATTTTTATGAAAGTGGAGGATACTATGAATATGTCTGGAAGACTGATAGAAAATATGAAAAAACCGTGTATGTAATTCCTATACAACTTACATTTGAGTATTATTTCGATTTTGATGCAGTTTGGGAGTTTATTTTCGGCTCAGTTGTATTTGTGATACTTGTGGATAAATTTTCTCAATCTTTGCCTAAAATCTATAGGAAATTAAAAGAACTATTAAAACGATAACTATAAATATTAAATAAGATATAAT
>JACQIA010000099.1 GCA_016198705.1 Candidatus Aenigmatarchaeota archaeon | reverse complement strand
GCTTAACCACTATAATTTTACAGTAACCAATGTTGGGGATAACACAATACCTGCAAATGCATGGAATGTTACATTAACAATCCCCCTGCAATGCAATGTCAGCAATTACAATGCTACGTTTAGCAATTTAACAAGAAAACTTACATGGCAATTGGGTTCTTTAGCAGAGCAGGGGAGCCAGACACTTACATTTGCTATTAATTGCACGACAGCAGCGAAGTATTTCCTGGCTGCACAAGGAACTAACAATACTTTAGAACTGCAGACATTTAGAAACTCCACTGGAATAGGGTGCTCTGGTAGCAGCTGTTCTTCATCCCAGAGCTTTACATTTGACAATCCAAACAAATCTTATGAAAAGATGTCTGAATTAGGATTCTCATTTAAGTATAATTTTTCAGGCTATAACCTCACGATTGGAGAAACAGGGATAAACATTACTGATGATAATGGGCAGCAATTAATAGTCTTCCAGAATTATAGTTTTAAGGATATTAACAATACCCTCCTGGTTAACTACACCCTTTCAGGATCTGAAAGCGAGGGGTTCAAAACAAAACCCCACACGATAGGGGTGAGGGGATATGCTGTTGCTACTGCTGATGCAAATGCTTTTATCAATATTACCAATATCACATATTCGTGGGCATTTGGAAAGCAGTTCGCAGATACTCAACCCATGATGATTAATATAGAACCCTTTATCTTTGTCCCAGATGCTCCAAGTTTAGAAGCTCCCCCAAATAATTCACAGCAGGTAAGCACACCCATTGTATTATCATGGATAGCTTCAACAGGTGCAACAAAATATTATGTATTTGGGGATACTGGAAGTGCAACAACTCTTCTTGGTGAGACAACTGTAACTAATTTCCTGTGGAGTGGATTAACCAATGGGGTTTGGTACTGGAGGGTGATTGCTGGAACAGCAACCCAGAATTCAACATACTCTGCTACAAGGCAGTTTACTTTGGACTTATGCGGGGCTGATACTTCATATGCATCTGCACTTAACTATCCTATGAGTTACAATAATGTTACCGACACCATTACTGTATGGGGGACTAACGGAAGCTACAACTCATATACTGCTATGGGGAATAATGAAACTAATCCAATTACCTTTGAGAAAATATTTGAATTTGGGAGGGCTGCAAGAGGGGCATGTGCTGTATCAAAGCCTGCAACCGGGTCTTATGCATTGTTATCAAGGTTGGAGCTTGGAAACCTTACAGACAGGATTAATAAAACATTTGTTAAAACAACAGGCGAGTCTATAGACTTTGGAAAGCAAGTGGTCATGTATGCTAATTCCACCCTGATTGTTGGGGAATTAACAAATGGCTCAAACCCATTCTCGGGTTCAACATTATCCTCTTCAGGAACAGATGCCAATAGCAGTAATGAGGGGCAGTTCCATATGAAAGATGGCTCAGAGTTCAGATTATACGACAGCATTTTATTGCATAAAACAGCTGCCAATAATTCAAACCAATGGAAGCTTTTCTTATATGGAAATGTTAAATCAAAGAGAAGCTCCTTTGAAAGCTGGTACACTATAAGATTGCTTGGAGCTAATAATTCATTGGAAGATATCGTGCTTACCAATGTTGGGGAGGGATTATATCCTGCTACAAGCCAGATTGGAACCTTAAATACCATCAAGAGCAGAAAAACGCAGGAAGATGGCTTATTCTTGGTTGATAATGTTAATGTAACAATAACCAGCTTAGAAATAGCAGAAACAACAAAGGATGATATTAAAGTGCAGAATTATAATGGCACTGCAAATCTTATTAATCCTGTTATCAATTTCACCTCGATTAATTGGTCGCCAAACTCTAGTTCAATATTCACAGGGAAGATTAACAGAAAGTTTGATTATACATTGACTGTTGCTGATTCTACAGGAGCAGCTATTGCTAATTCGAGCGTTGTTATCAGGGATGTGAGGGGTGAGGTTTTATTTAATAACATGACTGGAACTGATGGGAAGATTCCAACGCAGACAATTACGCAGGCTATTTTTGATTATAGCATTCAGAGCGGAGATGCTCGGGGGGCTCACCTTGTCAAGCTTAAAAAATATGGAAAGGCATTTACAGATGTTGTTAAAGAATTTTCAGCTGCAACTGTTGATGTAACGCAGCTTCCTGCAAATTCATTTACAACTTTATCTGAAACATTGGCAAGGAATGTCAGCGGGATTTTATTATATCCTCCCAGGGAAGTTGCTTATGGTGGAGAAACCTGGACAAGCTTCAATACAACCGGGAGATTAAATAATACCCCAATAACCCAATCAGAGTTCTTTGCTGTGTTTGGGTTTAACAATGTAAGCAACAATACAAAATTAACATTGGTTACTGATACTCCAGATGCAAATGGAGAGTATAGTGCTGCTTATGATACAGGGATATTAACTTTCTTCAACAATCAAAGCGGAAAACAAGTAACACCCGTGTATAGTTATAAAGGCAATGTTACTTTGGTTAATGGCGTGACAACCTGCCTGAGCATGAGCCAGATTTATGATTATTTACAAGCGAATCTTTCTGATGTTTTGAAAACTGTTGATGGGGTTACTTATACCAGCTATGTTGACCTTATAGTTGGAAATTCAACTACAGGTGGGTGCATTAAAGATGTGAATGCTAAGCTTGAGTTTGCAGATGGGTATACTTATTCATTCAGCAACATTGGCGGGTATATAGACTTATTTGGGGTTACTGCTGGTTCTGGTTCAGGGGGCGGGTTGCCATTGAATATATTTGATGATGTTGGAAGCAGCTATAATCCTGGAAATATGGTCTACATATTCACGACAACTCTTGACTCTGCTGGTGCTTTGGTTGGCTCATCTGTAACTGTGAGTGTTTATTATCCTAATGGCACTCAGCTAAATACTGGCTCAAGCACATCAACAAGCACAGGAAGGTTTACATATAACTTTACATTGCCAAGCAATTCTCCTACAGGAACTTACAGGGGGGAGATTGATGCAACATACACTACTAATCAGGTGCATGATAGTGTGGCTTTCTTGGTTGTTAGTGCAGGGGGAAGCGGCTCTGCAAATCCTGGTGTGTTGGTGCAGGTTCCTTCTTCGATTACCACAAACACAAATTTCGCAATAAGTGCCTTGACGACTTCTTCAGGCGGGATTCCTGTGAATTGCGATTCTGGTGCAAGCTTAACAATTAAGAATGCGATTACCGGGGTGAATGAGATTTCAGGTGCTGCGATGACAAATATTGCTACAGGGCAGTATAATTATACAAGACAGACGAATAACCAATCTACGTTTGTTGCTACTGTAACCTGCACGATTTCTGGGACAGAGTATACTGGAACTGCAACATATATTACCCAGGCAGCTTCTTCTGGTGGAGGACAGGCATTAAATATCTATGCTGATACTGGAGAGTTTTATGCTGCTGGAGATGAGGTTGCTGTGTATGCCTTGACAACCAACAGCAGTGGGAATTTGGTTGCTGCATCTGTTAATGCAACTGCATTCTATCCTAATAATAGCGTTTTGAGCAATGGAACTGCAGTTAATCAATCTCTTGGCGTATTCAAACATAACTTTACTTTACCAAGCATCGCACCTATAGGGGCTTATCTTGTTAAACTTGATGCTAATTATTC
>JACQIA010000010.1 GCA_016198705.1 Candidatus Aenigmatarchaeota archaeon | reverse complement strand
GTTCAAATCCTCTGCCAACAAGCTGTGAATTAACTTCGCAATGCCGAATAGGAACTTGTGTAATTAACGATGGAGAAAGCTGTTCTGCCAATGTCGGAAAAGAAGAATGTGAAGTCGGCGGTGGAGTTTGGGATGAAAAACCATTTAATGAAGTTCCAGAATGTGAAAAAGGAGCCTGTGTTTTAGGAGATGAAGTAAAATTCATAACTGAAAAACAATGTGAATTGGAATCTGCCTCTCTTGGATTGGCTCTGGATTTCAGGCAGGGGGTTACTGAATTAAATTTTGAAGAAGTTCAAGAAAGTTTGGAAAAAGGAGCTTGTTTGATTGGAGACGGAAACTGCAGATTTGTAACAGCAAGTGAATGCCAAAGCGCAAACGGTGAAGATTTTATTCCTGGATGGCTTTGTACTAACCCTGAATTGGAAACCTCCTGTGTTTCGACAGAGAACACAATGTGTAGCGACGGAAAAGTTTATTTTACAGATTCCTGCGGCAATTTGGGGAATGTTTATGATTCAAACAAAGTTGACGCTGAAAAAAATCCGGAGTATTGGAACGAAAAAATAAATTCGAATGAAGTTTGTCAATTAGATTTAGACAATTCCAACTCGATAAAAAGCTGCGGAAACTGCAATGTTTTTTTGAGCAGCCAGTGTTCACAAACTGAAAATAACAACCAAGTAAATTATGGAAACTATTTTTGTAAAGACCTAAGATGCATTGACAATAATGGAGATTTGAGATTAAACGGAGAGAGATGGTGCGAGTATGACAGTTATGTCGGAGAAGGCAAAGATGCTGTTGGGGGCGAACACTGGCTTGTTTCTTGCACAAACGGAGATATAGAAACAAATTCCTGCGGTAGTTATCGCGGGGGAATATGCGAACAAAGCATAATTGAAGATGAGCAAGCAGATTTGACTTTCTCAACAGCATCGTGCATTCCAAATCTTGCCTTCCAGTGCATTGATTACAATAGAAATGAAGACACACAGGCAATAAACTGCAATGAAAATTCGCAATGTCAGTTAAAAGTTGTTGATGTTGATGATAATTTCCAATTTGACTTTTGCTCTCCGCAATATCCTCGTGGATTTAATTTGAAAGGAAGCCAGGAAGATAACAGGCTGGTCTGTTCTTTAGCAAATACGCAATGTATTGTCACGTATGAAAAAAAGATTTCTGGTTGGAAATGCATTGATAACTGCGATTGTGAAGACAGGGAATTTGGGGAAAAAATGAATGACCTCTGCATTTCGTTGGGAGATTGCGGAAGTTACATAAATTACATTGGCAAAGGTACAAACAATGTTGAAATAGTAAACTCTGAAAATATTGACTGGAGTTCATATACACAATACAAAGATAATCCTGAAGGAAGATACATTGAGTCTGCAGACATTTCAGAGTATGGGCAATTTTTGGGGATAACAAGTGTTAATGGAGAGTATGACCAAGAAGATATTGACACTTTGACTGCGGGTTTGGGAGTTTCTGGTTCTTTATTTTTATTAAGATATTTGAATTCAGAAAAAACTTCTGGAGGAAGTGGAATTAGTACTGGAGCAAGCGCAGTTAGTTGGTTGGATAAAATCTTTGGTTCTAGTGGAGGTAGTGGGGGGACAGCAGCAGGATGTGCATTTGGAACATGTTATAATGCTGCCGGAGAAATTGTTTCGTCTCCAGCAACGGCTACAAATACAATATTTGGCGCTGCAAAACCTTTCGTAAACGGTGCCTTAGGAGCTGTTGCCGGATATTTTGCAGGACAATTGATTGCTGATTTTTTTGGGATTCAAGGAACTTATGCAACAGTTTTGAGCATTGCAACAGCAACAATAGGAGCAGTAGTGGGATATTACGGAATCTCAAATTTAGGAGCAATACAGGGCGCAGCATTAGGAGCCGTTGCAGTCGCTGTCGTAGTAATTGTAGTAATTATCGCTTTAGGATTAGGAAAAACAAAAACTGTTGAAGTTAATTTTTCATGTCTGCCTTGGCAATCTCCGACAGGAGGCAATGATTGCAGTTTATGCGGCAGCGACGGAAAGCCCTGCACACAGTATCGTTGTGAAAGTCTTGGACAGGCATGCCAATTGATAAATGCAAACACAGAAAATGCAGTTTGTGAAAGTCTGCCGTATGAACCAAACCCCCCAATTTTAACTTTAGGAGATGTTGGAAATGTTGGTAATTTAACAAATTATACTTATCAATTTCAAAATGAGGAAACAAACAGCGTTGATATTAGGCAAACAAACGGAGAATGTGTTCCTGAGTTTGCGCCTGTGCAGTTCAGTTTAAAGACAAATGAGTATGCACAGTGCAAATGGAGCTTCAATCCAACTGCAACTTATGAATCAATGAGCAATTATGGATTAGAGGGAACAACTTATTCTTTAGAACATAATTTTGTTTTCACAGGATTGAGTTTAAGTCTTCTTGAAGCAGAAGAAATTTCCGGAAATTTAATCGATGGATTTTTGGGAAATACAAATATATACATAAAATGTCAAGACTACTTCGGGAACTTCAACATTAATGACTATGTTGTAAATTTCTGCGTGCAATCCGGTCCAGACATAACTCCTGTATTGCATTCTGCAACTGTAATGGGTCCAGGAAACGGAAGCATATTAAAATATGGAACAACTGAAACAAATTTCACGATGTGGACAATTGAACCTGCAGAGTGCAGATACGACACAACTGCTGAAAAAGATTTCAGTGAAATGTCTGGCTTGATGTCATGCAAAACAAATTTGACAGACAGAAGATTATACGGCTGGCCTTGTGAAGGAAATTTAACAAATCTTCAAGAAAACAACACTTACTATATCAAATGCTCTGATCAGCCTTGGCTGGCAGAAAACAATCCTGATAACAAAACAAGAAATATCAATTCGGAAGATTTTGTTTACACTCTTTATGTTAACCAAAATGCCCTGGACATAAATTCAGCTTATGTTGAATACTTCGGAGCAACAACTGCAATTCCTTTGGATTCACAAAATCCTGTAGAAATTCGTGGAGGAGGAAATGTTTTCAACGTTGAAATCGGAATTCAAACAGTCAATGGAAGTGAAGATGGAATCGCAGAATGTTCGTACACCTGGGCGAACAGCGTAGTTCCATTCTTTGAAACAAACGCAAGAACACACAAACAAGATTTAGTTTTGAACTCAGGAAATTACACTCTTCCAATAACATGTACAGATTTGTCTGGAGATTCTGTAACGAAAAATATGGTTTTCAATTTGAACATAGACAACGACGAGCCGTTTGTGATAAGAGCATATCATGAAGCAAGCAGACTTAGGATCACCACAGATGAACAGGCAAAATGTTACGTCTCATTCGACAATGAAAGGCGATGCAACTTTGATACGGCAAATGCAAGCATAATGTCAACAGTTGGAAGCGACATATTTAACACAGAACATTCAATAAGTTGGATTGACGGAGAAACTTATTATATCAAGTGCGAAGATGTCTGGGGCAACAGAAATGTAGGTTGTGGAATTGTCGTGACTCCAAGTCTGGCCTAATTGAAAAATTTCGAAGAAATTTTGTATTGATGTTTTTGATAACCCCAAAAAATTAAGTAAACTTTTTCTGTTTTGTATTATTAATTATATTAATAACGAGCCGAAGGTGAGACACTTTAATAAAAATAATCGCGTGCTTCAGCACAAGACAATTATTTTTATGATTTAGTTATCATCAAGAAAATAAGCGAGTGTAAAGGCCATCGTCCAAGCATGGCCGACGGCGGGCCTTTTTTGCATTTGTCATTAATATCAATCTCCGAGCGTTTGCGGGATTTTAGTAAGCTGGTGATTGGAGCAAACCATTTAAAACCAGACGTTTAAATATAGCCATAAAATACAAAGAATTTTTAAATTAAAATAGCTTAAAGTTAAAATGCAGGGACTTGAAAAAAAGGTGGTGAACAAGAAAGGGCAGCTGACTATTTTTGTTATAGTTGCGATAGTAATTGTTGCTTTGGGGGTTTTGGTATATAATTTCTTTCCAGAAATAAAAACAACCTTGGGTTTTGCAGTGAATAATCCTGGCTCTTTCATGCAAGAGTGTATGGATGAAGAACTTGGAAATTCGGTAAAAATGATTTCGTCGCAGGGAGGAAGTTTGGATCCAGTTCATTATTATCTATACCTTGATGAGAAAATAGGGTATCTTTGTTATACAAATGAAGATTATCTGACTTGCGTTGTTCAGCAGCCTTTGCTAAAGCAACATATAGAAAACGAGATAAAAAATGCAATCAAAAACAAGGAAGACAGTTGCTTCGCAGAATTGAGAAACAGTTTCCAAGGCCAAGGCTACAGTGTTGATTTGAAAGAAGGAAACACCAGTGTTGAACTGCTTCCAAAAAGAGTTGTTGTTACATTCAACAGGCAGTTGACTCTGACAAAAGAAGATTCAGAGACATATGAAAAACTCGACGTCGTTTTGAATAATAATCTTTATGAATTAATGAGTGTTGCAAACAGCATAATAAACATGGAAGTGCAATTCGGGGATTCAGAGACAACTGTTTACATGAATTATTATCACAACCTTAAAGTCGAGAAGTTAAAACAAGGAGATGGAACAAAGGTTTACATACTGACAAACAGAGACACAGGAAATAAATTCCAATTCGCAACAAGAAGCAAGGTTTTCCCCGCAGGAATATAAAATGATGAAAAAAACAAATTTCGTTTTCGCAATTTTCCTATTCGGAATAATTGCATTGAATTTTAATTTCATATCGGCAGAAAACACATACTGCGCCGAAAGAACCACAGGCGGAGCTTGGTGTCAGAATGTTTTTTTGGAAGAAGTGGATCAAAGTTACAGATATGTTCCTGCATCTTGCGAGGCAACGTCATACTGTAAAATGGGAACCTGTGTTAATACTCAGGAAGGAACATGCCTTGAAAACACACCACAAAAAGTTTGTGAAAATCCCGAGGACAATTCAGCAGGAGGAATTTGGTATGACCAACCTCAAGAAGACATTCCACAATGCCAGTTAGGATGCTGTATTCTCGGAGACCAGGCAGCTTTTGTCACGCAGGTAAGATGCAAAGAATTATCCTCAAAATACGGATTGAACACAAGTTACAGGACAGATATACAAAGCGAAGTTGCTTGTATTTCTTCGGTAAGCTCACAAAATAAGGGGGCATGTGTTTATGAAAAAGATTTTCAAAGAACATGCAAATTCACAACACAGGAAGAATGCCAGACATTATCTGAAAGCAATACGGGAAATTCAAGCGTGGAATTTTACGACGGAGATTTATGTTCCAAGGAAGATTTGAACACCACTTGCGGACCAAGTGAAAGAACAACAATTGTTGAAGGAAAAGATGAAATCTACTTTGTTGACACTTGTGGAAATGTGGCAAATGTTTATGATGCAAATAAGATCAACGACCAAAATTACTGGAGTGAAATCATTGGTAAAGAAAATAGCTGCGGGTTTGGAAATGCGAACGGAAATGCAGGGAACCCAAGCTGCGGAAATTGTGATTATTTCCTTGGTTCAACAGGAAAAATTTATGACAGATCCATAGACCCAAACCAACCAACATTCGGAAATTATATTTGCAGAGACTTAAGCTGTGATTATCTGGGAGAAGAAAAACAGCACGGGGAAACATGGTGTGAAACCTCTTCGGGAAATGACAAAAATCTGCCGGGAGACAGGTATTTCAGGAAAGTCTGCTATAACGGCGAGGTAACTGTTGAGCCGTGCAGTGATTTCAGGCAGGAAGTTTGTATTCAAGATGACATAAATGGTTTCTCGACGGCAGCATGTCGTGTCAATAAATGGCAGGACTGCACTTCTCAAGGCACAAAAGACAACTGTGAAAATACTGACGTTAGAGATTGCAGTTGGATAGAAGGAGAGAGATTCGACGAAAATGAAACAAGCAATGTTGAGAAACAAGGCTCATGCGTTCCAAAAAATCCGCCAGGATATGATTTCTGGCAGGCAGGAAGCGACGCTGAATCTTTGTGTTTATTGGCAAACAAAGAATGTGTTGTAAAATATGAGAAAGGGCTTCTTGGGGGAGGTTGGGAATGCAAGGAAAACTGCGAATGCCTTGAAGATTCCTGGGCTGGAGAACAGAATAATGTTTGTTTAGCACTAGGAGATTGTGGCGCCATAACAAACTTCGTCGGAAGACAAGGCTTCAATGACTTGGACGATTTATCTGAAATTGTTGAGAACGAAGATTTGGATGAGTAATTGCACTCACGCTAAAGCGTTCGCGGATTGATGAATTAATGATGCAAGAAACCAACTTTAATTCTGAAATAAACGGTATGGTTTTGTTATAAGTTGTTAAGAGTATCAATAAGTGAGTGAAGCGAACGTGATTTTTTAAATTAGAGTAAAACAAAATTTGTTTTTACAGAAAATTAATTCTTAACACAGAAAATTAATTCTTGATAACTTGGGATATTTGCTCCGGTACCACTTGAGCCAGTGCTTCCCGAATCGAATTGTACAATGTCCACGTTGTGTGTATGTGCTCCAGCTGAAGCACTAGTACCTGTAACCCCCACATTCTTTGCAGTGCCAACACCACCAGATGTTTCAAGATTTCCAGTCCCACTTGCGCCTTCAGCATATGCAGTTGTAACGAATGAACCTGCAGTGTGTGTATGCGCCCCGCTTGAGGTTGTAGTAGTACTTGGAGGATTAACTGTGTGAGTATGTGTCACAACAATAGCATTGTCAGAACCGCCTTGCCCCAAACTTCCTGCATTTCCCGTCGGCTCTCCTCTTGGAAATCTTCCTCTTAAAGCAGTATATTCGCTCCATCCAGAAGGGCATGCTTGCGCAAACATTGCAATCATTCCGCTGGGAATGCTCCCCCCACTAGAAAGGCCGTCTATTTCAGAAGCAGTATGCCCAAAGGTAATTGGATCGTTTGTACCATATGCATAAACTCCAACAACTAAAATAGCAAACATCAAAACAAAAATTGTTGAATACAAAACCCTATTTGATAAATTTGACACATCATTTTTCATAAATCAATTAAGATTTAGATATTTTTAAAGTTTTAGAGATTAAGAGATTAAGCGAAGTTTATACATCTTGCAGCACATACCGTTGTTGCTCCATTAACCCTAGCTTTCAAGTTCCAAGCACTTCCGCTTCCAGTAATTTCACATCCAAATCCATTAACATCATCCCCTCCATCATCTGCATCGGCTTTTGTTAGATAGCAAATATCATGCGTTCCTGTTAAAGCGCAAGTTGTTGTTCCAGATCCTGCTGATTTTAATCTTGTGCAAGTAAATGTTGAAGAAATTGTTGGAGCAGTATAAGATGTCGGCCAAGTTGTTCTTGCAACTCCACCGAGAGTTATTGTCGTTGCAGTTAATGAATTTAAAATTGAGGTTGATGCAGGATCTACATAATATCCCGTACTGCTGTTATCGTATACTTTTCCGACTAAATAAATATTATTCAAGTAAGAAATTCCGCCAGGGTTAACCCAATACCCTACCGCATTTTTATCTGTGAAACGATTAGCCAAAATAATCCCGTTAACATCTAACAATACACCTGAATCTTGCGATGGGGTTGATGTCCCAATTCCCACAGTATTACCTGAAACAGCATTTGCATTATAATAAATATCTGTTCCATCTGCAGAAGTTGTCCATTGAGATGTTCCTCCTGAACCTTGCGCATCATCTTGGCAACTCCAAGCTCCACTGACTACTTTTAGTATTTTTCCTTCGGTGCAAGGTTCAATCTGAGCAATTGTATGGCCAGGGCTTGGCGCCACAGCATAAACTACGACTGCAACAGTAATTAAAATAAAAATAGAAATCAAAGAATACAAAGTTCTGTTTGAAAG